>NZ_JBHUXZ010000004.1:210696-226007 GCF_042668985.1 Gordonia sp. NPDC057258 | reverse complement strand
TGACATCCTCCTTTTGTGGTTGGGATAACCAAGCCCCTTATGACCACATCAGGAGGATGTCCCAGTTACCAGCCCTTCCAGCTATTACTAGGAGCGCCCGGAGCTGCGGAGGGCGCGTCAACCCCTGCTCCCTGAGGAGCGCCCGGAGCTTGCGGAGGGCGCGTCACGAAGGGTCCTGGCGAGATGATGTCGCCTACCCTTCGTGGCTCGTCGCCATCGCTCCTCACACCTCAGGGAGCAGAGGGAGGGCGTCGCTCGCACCCCACAAACCAGCGGTTATGCGGTTCTTCCGGATTAGGGAACAGGGATGGCCGCGCCCTCCGCAGTCGGCTCAGGGAGTCGGTGCGACGAGCCGCTGGCGGACGTCCCGGAAGATCCCGTTGGCCACGCTGGTGCGGCTCACCGCATCGGCCGCCAGGATCACAGCCGCCGAGGTCCAGCAGCTCTTCTCTACGGGCCAGCGTTTGCCGTCGGCGAAAACCAGTCCGGTCCAATACGATCCGTCCGGGTCGCGCAGGTGCTGGATCGACGCGATGAGCTCGATGGCATCGGCGGTGTCACCGAGGGCATCGAGTGCCAGTGCCAGCTCACAGGTCTCGGCGCCGGTGACCCAGGGACGATGGTCGACGCAGCGAACACCCTTGCCGGGCACCACGAACTGTTCCCATCGCCGCGCGATGAGTTCCTGCCCGTCGCGTCCGCGGACCGCGCCGCCGAGGATCGGGTAGTACCAGTCCATGGAGTGTTCGGACGGCGGGGTGAAGGTCTGCCACTCGTCACGCGTGACGTCGGCACGGATCGCGTCGCCGAGCACACTGTGCGCCGCGATCCAGTCGGCGTCGGGCTGATCCATCTCACCGGCGATCCGGATCGCGCAGTCCAGCGCTTGGAAGATGCTGGCGTTCCCGGTGATCAGCGCTTCACCGAACATCGCTCCGGTCCGGTGGTCGCCGCCCCAGCGGAACGCACCGTCCTCACGCTGGAAGCGCAGCACGCAGTCGATCGCCGACCAGACCACCGGCCACATCTTCTGCAAGAAGGCGTCGTCACCGGTGATCAGATAGTGATGCCAGACCCCGACCGCGATGTAGGCGCAGAAATTGCTGTCTGTGCCGGCGTCCTCCACCTTGCCGACGACGGTGCGGATCGGCCACGACCCGTCGTCGCGCTGTTTACGCCGCGACCACTCGTAAGCCGCCTCTGCCTCGGAGTGAAACCCGGTCACGGACAACGCCATCGCCGATTCGATGTGGTCCCACGGGTCGGTCTGCCCGCCCGGGAACCACGGCAACGCACCGTCGGCCTCCTGCATGCCGACGATCGCGGCACCGGTGGCCCGCATCTGCTCGGCCGTGACCACACCGGGGATCGCCGGGACGGCCGTCATGGGGCTCCCGTCCTGGAGGACCCCGTCATGAAGACGCGGTGGCGGTCTCGGGCTTGCGCAGGTACAGGGCCACCGACTTGCCGATGAGCGGGTTGAGCACCTGCTCGCCGACGCGGGTCAGCCACGGCTTGCTCATCATGTCCCAGACCAGCAGCTGGTGGTAGCCCTTCACCAGGACATTGTCGTTGTTCTCGACTCCCACAGCGCATTTCAGCCACCAGTACGGGGCATGCAGGGCATGGGCGTGGTCGGTGCCGGTGACCTCGAGTCCGGCTCGCTGCAACTTGCCCGCGAGCTCGGAGGCCTTGTAGATGCGGACGTGTCCGCCCTCGACCTCGTGGTACTCGTCCGACAGGGCCCAGCACACCTTCTCCGGCCAGTACCGGGGCACGGTGACCGCGGCGACGCCACCCGGCTTCAGCACGCGCACCATCTCACTGATCGCGCCCTCGTCGGTCGGAATGTGCTCGAGGATCTCGCTCATCAGGACGACGTCGAAACTGTTGTCCGCGTACGGGAGTCGAAGCGCATCCCCGACCTCTGCGCGCGCCTTGGCCGACGCGGGCACGTGACCCTCGGCCATCATGGCGTCGAACATCTCACCGACGTCGGACATGTCGCTCTCGGACATGTCGAAGGCGATGACCTCCGCGCCACGACGGAACATCTCGAACGAGTGCCTACCCTGCCCCGCCCCGATGTCGATCGCCTTGGTGCCCGGTCCAACGCCAAGCCGGTCGAAATCAACTGTGAGCACTCGATGTCCCTTCTGTTGCCCGCCGATGTCCGGCGAGCACGGTTTCGTAGTGAGCCGCAGTCTTCGCGGCCACCGCTGCCCAGCTGTAGTTCTCCTCGGCGCGTCGACGACCACCGTCGCCGAGACGCGTCCGCAGATCGGCATCGTCCAGGAGCCGGCCGATCGCCTGCGCCAGACGTCCGGAATCCCGCGGCGGCACCAGCAACGCTGCCTCCTCGGCGGTGCCGACGACCTCGGGGATCGCACCGGCCCGGGTTGCCACCAGCGGCGTACCGCAACTCATGGCCTCGACCGCCGGCAGCGAGAACCCCTCGTACAACGAGGGCACACACGCCACCTCGGCGGAGGCGAGCAGGCCGGCGATCTCGGAGTCCTCGAGGCCGGACACCACCGAGACGCGATCGCCGATCGCCAGATCCTCGATCATTTTGGCGGACGGACCGTTCGGGTCCAACTTGGACACCAGTACCAATTCGACATCCCGCTCGGAGGACAGCTTCGCGACCGCCTCGAGCAGGTATGAGACACCCTTCAGCGGCGCGTCGGCACTGGCGACACACACGATACGTCCGGGAACGCGCGTGGCGGCCGGCGTGAAGATCTCGGTGTCCACCCCCAGCGGGATGGTGGTGATCCGACCCGACGGGATGTCGAAGGCCTTGCGGATGTCGACCTCGCTGCTGCGGGAAACGGTGAGCAGCTCGGGGATACGGCGTGAGACGCGCCCCTGCATGCGCAGGAACGAATGCCACCGCCAGGCACTGATCTTGCGCCACCCCTTGGCCGCCTTCACCGCCAATGTGCGGTCGCGGGTGATGGGGTGGTGGATCGTCGCGATCAGCGGGAACCCGGCCTTCTGGATGTCGAGCAGTCCATAACCGAGGCACTGGTTGTCGTGCACGATGTCGAAGTCGTCGCGTCGCTCTTTGAGAAGGCGCGCCACCCGGAGGCTGAACGTGAGCGGTTCGCCGAAGCTCGCCGTCCACATCGAGCCGACCTCGAGCACGTCGATCCAATCGCGGTACTCGCCCGGACGAGGCGTCCGGAACGGGTCCGGCTCGTCGTAGAGACCGAGGCTCGGCACCTTGGTGACGGTGACCCCGGCGTCGATGGCCACCTGGTCCAGTTCGGGGTAGGGCTGCCCCGAGAAGATCTCGACGCTGTGCCCCAGCAGTGCCAGTTCCCGGGAGAGGTGGCGGACGTAGACGCCCTGGCCACCGCAGTGCGGCTTGCTTCGGTACGAGAGCAGTGCGATGCGCACGGTCACTGCGCCCCGGCGGTGGCAGCCGCCTCGAACTCGGAGATGCTGACGAACTTCGTGCGGACCCGGCCGGTGGCCCTGCCCGCGGACTTCTCGGCGGCGTCGATCGCCTTCCAGCCCGTGAGGTCGATGCGGTTGGCGCCGCGGTCGGCCACGAGAGCGGCGACGTCGTCCCGCGAGGTCGAGGGGTCGTCGAACGCGGCGGCGACGAAGTCCGCGATGACCGCCTGCGCGGTCTCCTGACCGCAGATGCGGTTCATGCCGATACCCCCTGTCGCTCCTCGCTTGATCCAACCCGTGACGTACAGGCCGGGCATCACATCGCCGTCGGCCGCGGTCTGGACCCGCCCCTCGGTGTTGGGGACGACGCCGTGCCCCTCGTCGAACGGTAGGTCGGTGACCGGCACGCCCCGGTAACCGATGGCCCGCAGGACCAGTCCGGTCTCGAGGTCGAACCGATCCTCGGTGGGTGTCACCGCGACTGTCCCGGTCGCGTCGGCGTAGGCGTTGCGCACGCACGTAAGCGTAGCCACTTCACCGTCACCGGCAATTTCGACGGGAGACGTGAGGAACCGGAACACGATGCGCTTGTTGCCCGGCGTCTGCGGACGCTCGGCGAATTCTCGGGCGAGACGCACCTTGGTGGCGATCGTCGAGTCGAGCGTGTCGTCGGACTGCGCCGCCTCCGAGGCCGGGTCGAGGACCAGCTCGTCGGGGTCGATGACGACGTCGACACCTTCGACGTCACCGAGTGCCAGGAACTCGCTGTTGGTGTATGCCGCCTGGGCCACGCCACGGCGACCCAGGAGCACCACCTCGGAGATGTTGGATTCACGCAGCTTCGCGAGGGCGTGGTCGGCGATGTCGGTCTTGGCGAGTTCGTCGGGGTCGGTGACGAGGATGCGCGCGACGTCGAGTGCCACGTTGCCGTTGCCGACCACGACGGCCCGCTCACCCGACAGATCGACGTCGAGGTCGGCGAAGTCCGGGTGACCGTTGTACCAGGCGACGAACTGGGTCGCGGCGACCGAATTGCGCAGATCCTCGCCTTCGATGCCCAGCCGCTTGTCGGTCGCGGCGCCGACCGCGTAGATCACCGCGTGGTAGCGGGCGACCAGCTCGTCGTGGCTGATGTGCTTGCCGACCTCGACATTGAGGTAGTAGCTGAAGTTCTTCTTCGCCGCGACCGAGGCGAAGGTCTTCTCCACGCCCTTGGTGGCGCTGTGGTCCGGTGCGACTCCGGCGCGCACGAGTCCGTAGGGCGTCGGCAGCCGATCGAACATGTCGACCTTGATGGCCGGTTTGCGGACGAGCTCCTCGGCGGCGTAGAAGGCCGCCGGCCCGGCACCCACGATGGCCACGTGCAGTTCCTTCTCGGGCAGCTTGGGTGCCTTGCGCGGTGGCACGAGGCCGCCCTCGACGTCGTGGTCCTTGTAGTAGTCCGCGTTGATCTGGAGGTACGGCTCGTCACGCTCGTCCAGCTGATCGTCGGGGATGATCGCCTCCACCGGGCACTCGTCGATGCAGGCGCCGCAATCGATGCAGGTCTCCGGATCGATGTAGAGGGCCTCCGCCGTGAGGAACTCCGGCTCGTCGGGCGTGGGGTGGATGCAGTTCACCGGACACACGCTGACGCAACTGGCATCGTTGCAACATGGGCGGGTAATCACATGCGCCATCTGCTGTTTCCTCGTGATCCGACACGTAGAACGTGTTCTATTTTTCCGATTGAATGTATCTTAGCCGCAAAGATACCGGCGACCTATCGGAGGGACTCGAGTGAGCCAGGTTACGCCAGCAGTGTCGGTTGCATCACTCCCGGATCGCAAGCCTGGTGCCCAGTTCTACGAGGTGGGCTATCGCGTCCGCACCGGCGACGTCGATCAGGACATGCGTGTGCGCCTCGATGCGGTGGCCCGCTACCTGCAGGACGTCGCCAACGACAACCTCGAGGCAACCGAGTTCAGCGCGACCGACCCGTTCTGGATCGTTCGGCGGACCATCATCGATGTCATCGAGCCCATCACCTGGCCGGGTACGGTGACCGCGCAGCGCTGGTGCGGTGCCCTGTCGACGCGCTGGACCAACATGCGCGTGCGCCTCACCGCCGAGCACGAGACAAACCGGTTCAACCCCCGACCGCGTCCCGCGGGCCTGATCGAGACCGAGGCGTTCTGGATCAACGTCAACGAGCAGGGCGTGCCGTCACGCCTGTCCGACGACGCCTTCGCGATGCTGTCGGCGATGACCGACGAGCACCGCCTTCGCTGGCGGTCGATGAACCCCGAGAAGGCCCCCGACGCCGCCGACATCGACTTCCCCGACCGTGAACACGTTCTCCGGATCACCGACTTCGACCCGTTCAAGCACCTCAACAATGCCGCCTACCTCGAGGCGATCGAGGACGAACTCGTCGAGCATCCCGACCTGGTCGACGCTCCGCACCGGGTGGTCATCGAGTACCTGCGGCCCATCGTGCCGGGCACGCGGCTGGTCCTGCGCCGGGTGCGCGAGGACGACCGGCTCACCGTGTGGTTGATGATGCCGGGCACCGGCGACGAACTCGTGGTCGCGGCCAGCGTCGTCGTCGGGCCGCTCCCGGGGTGAGCAACTTCTACTGACCGCCCTGGAGCAGCAACTCCATCAGCTTGATCGGCGCCGCGCACGGATCGCCCTGGGGCGCGCCGCGAGGTTCGACGAACCAGGTGAAGATGCCGCGGCTCGGCGCGCGGGCGGTCACACCGCAGACGCCCGGCCGGTCGGGACTGCGCTGGGTGAACGCCGACTGGCTGGCGACCTTGATGTTCTCGGTCTGGAAACCGAGCTTCTTGGCCGTCTCCTTCTCCACGTTGACGTTGCCCCACTCGAACCAGTTGAACGTCACACTCACCACGTCGGTGGTGCCGGAGACCAGCCATCGGCAGATGGCCCCGCTGAACGACCGTTCGGCGAACCCGCCGCCGGCGACGACATCGGCGATCATCGCGTCGGGTAGCACATCGCATTCGAGCAAGAGCCGGTCGAACTGGTCGGTGTCGATGTCGCTGCTGCCGGACTGGTCCGCGGCCCCCAACGGCACCGCCTCACCGTCGACGGTGCGCGCACACCCGGCCAGGGCGGTCAGTCCCAGCAGCACCGCGGCGATCACGATGAGGGCGCGCTTCACGACGCACGCTCTATCGACAGCGTCGCCAGCTCGCGTGCGGCGTCACAGATCTCTTCGATCGGCCGTGGTGTCGCCGCGTCGCCGCGGATCGACCATTCGAAGAAGTCCGCGCCGAAACCGATGCCGACCTCACAGATCTGACCTGATTGCGTGTAACCGATGAATCCCTCGTGGCCGTCGATCTCGAGTCTGTTGGTGACGTCGCGCGACAACTTCACGTTCGCCTCCTCACGACCGATCGGCGATCCGCGATACCAGTTGAACGAGGCGACGGCACCCGTCCTCGAACCGGTCGTGTCCCATTCGCACACCGAGGTGTTGTTCACGGTCTCGGTGAGTCCACCGAACCCGGTGATGCGGACCACCTCCTCGAGGGACACACCGCCGCATTCGCCGAAGAACGGTCCGGAACCGGCCTGGGCGGGCGCCTCGGGCGTGTTCGGAGTGTTTGGATCCGACGTCGGCTCGTCGTCCGAGCAGGCGCCGACGAGAAGCGTGATCGCTGCCAGTACCGCGATGAGCAAGGTGCCGTCGCGCAGCCGATCCAGTTGACGCCGTTCACGTTTCGTCGGCCGACCGGCACCGCGGTCGCGGCGCGGCTGACTCGCGAGGATCTCCTTCGGCGGCGGCGGCGGAGACCGGTCGATGAAGCACTCGGCGGCCATCGGCGCCGACACCCGCTTACTGATCGTCCGGGTGACCTCGACGATGCGCTCGCGTCCGGCGAGCCGTACGCGGACCTCGTCACCCGGCACCACCGGCTGGGCCGGTTTGGCGGTCACCCCGTTCACGCGGACGTGCCCGCCCCGACATGCGGCGCCCGCCGCCGATCGGGTCTTGGTCAGACGGATGGCCCAGATGTAGGCATCGACGCGGGTGGACATGGTCAGCCGCCCAGCCGACTCGTCCGCAACCCGGGAGTCCATCCGGCGCAGGCGCCCCGACCCGGTTCAGTGCCCACGACGCCGACTCCCTTCACCGCTCTCCTCGACCCTGCCGGGTGCTCGTTGGGCACCACTGTAGCGGGGTCGCCCAGCCCGCCGCGGGTGCTGAACAGGCGACACCGTCAGCGCTTGCGCGTCAGCAGGTATGCGCCCCCGCCGACGGCCAGGACGAGGAACAGGATCGCCAGGAAGGTCTGGTCGAGCAGCAGCAACGTCACGAACACCGCGATGCCCGGTGACACCGCGACCAGGCTCATCGCCGGGTGCTGACGCACGACCTCCGACACCGCTCTGCTCTTGTCCCGATCGATGGCCATGATGCCCTCCCTGGTCGGTTGCACCCGGATCGGTCCGTGAACGGCCCGGGGTCGTGTGCCCAGGGTAGCCGCGCGTCGCGACAGGCCCGGGGCCCGCGACCGGCAGACCTCGACTCGACCGATGGACTTCGATCGAGGTCTGTCAGTCGAGTCGAAGTCTGTCGGTCGAGAACGGATCAGGCCGCGGCATCTCCGAAATCACTGCCGGAATCGGAATCGGCGCTCGAGTCCGAGTCGCTACCGGAGTCGTTGCCATCGGAATCAGAGGTGTCGGGATCAGCGGCGTCGGAGTCCGCGGCGTCGGAACCGGCTCCGTCGGAATCCGAAGTGTCAGGATCCGAGGTGTCGGAGTCCGAGCCGCCGGGCTCGGGCGCGTCGGAGTCTCCGGCATCCGAGTTCCCGACGCCACCCTCTTCGGAGGCCGCCGGCGCCCGGTGCTTGCCGACGTAGGAGTTCTCCGCCGAGCGGTGCTTGCCGACGTAGCTATCGGCCTCGTCGGTCTCATCGTCGGTGGCGGCCGAATCCGCCGATGTGTCGACGACCGACATGCTCGTGCGCGCCACAGTGTTCGACGCGCCGGTGTCTATTGGATCGGTGGCGGGCAGACCGAACGGGAACTCGTAACTCGGGATGCGGATCACGGGGACGAGCTCGCCGGTGTCGAGTTGCCCGAACTCGATGACCGGCAGGCCCAGTCGATTCGGCCGGAGCTCGCCGTTGACCTCGACCAGCGGCCGGAAGGTGACGGTCGAACCCAGCCAGTCGACGGTGATCGGAGCCGTGAATCCGTAATCGCTCGTCAGCCGAAGGAAGTTCCCGCTGAACAGGTCGTAATCACCCCCGATGCTCAGGCGGGCGAAGTCCTTGGAAAGCGACATCCAGTCGCCGTCGAAGTCGATTCCGGAGCCACTCAGGACGCCGGCGAGCAGACCCTCGAGAACGTCGGCGCCGAGTCCGCCGAGAACCCCTCCCGGATCGGCGATCAGCGCTGTCGGGTCAGTGAGCGCGAACTGTAGTTCGCCGTTCGGTTGCTGCCACCGGAAGTCGAAGGTGCCCAGCACGTTCGCGCAGGCTCCGACGCCGTCGGCATAGGCACCGGTGAGGCCGCCATAGCAACCCACACCCTTGACGCCGGGGATCGTCGTGATCGTCTCGCCGAGGACCGTGACGTCGAGCGGCCCGGTGTTCCACGCGTGTGCCATCCCGATCAGCGCGAACGACCTCGCCGTCCGTCCGTCACTCGCCCCCGCGGTCGCGATGCTCAGCGGCAGATACGATGTCGCAGTCGCGTCGCCGCCGCGGTATGCGAGCGCGAACTGGAAACCGTTCCCGCCGACCGTCGCCGAGCCCTCGGTGGCGGGGCCGTCGGTCATCGTCGGCGGCAGGTCGATGCCGAGAAAGCGGAGGATGTCGCCGAGGACCGAACCGGACACGGTGTCGAACACCTGCTTGACCGGATCGTAGATCGCGACCGGCACCACCTCGATGCGGTCGGGCAGGACGACGGCGAGTCCGATGCCGCCGAGCTCGGTGCTCGACTGAGAGCAGTCGGCCCCGTCCCGGACGCCGCCCGACATACAGCTCTGGATGCGCCACTGCTCCGCGATGTCGGCGAGCGCGCCGTTCCCGATCTCGGAGATCAGACTGCCGAGCGGGTTTCCGCTGTTGAAACCGTTCAGCCAGTCGTCGAGTTCGCCGATCGCCGGTGGTATCACCGCGGCCTCGGCCACCGTCGGCTCCGCGACCTGCCCCGCTCCGATCGCGGCTACGGTCGCCAACGCGGCCGCCCCCGCGATCGCACGATGCTGCCGCCGCTGCTTCCGGTTCTCGCGTCGAGCGACCTTCTCCGATCGCTGAAGTCCGCTGCGCCCCAACCTGGTCATCCGTCCCACCCTCTTCTCCCCGACCGCCCGAGCTGAGCAAGTGAATCACCACGCTCGGTGAACAGATGGTCGATCGGAGGAAATGGCACGAATCGGCGGTTCTGGTCAGACGTCCCACTCCTACCAGCGGTCGCGATCGAGACCCTGACCGGTGGCACCGGCGTCGGCGGCGCACCCGAATCCCACGACCCAGCGGGCGGGACCGCTCTCTCCCGCGGCGATCTCGACCTTGCCCAGCATCATCGGCTCGGGCAGGGCGGCCAGGAACTCCCCCAGCGCCGACGGGGCGAGCGTCCACACCTCGCCGCGAATCGCACGGCCGGCCTCGGGATCGCGGATCAGTCCCGGTTTGGGCGGGGTCGTGTCAAGTGCGACCAGACGGTACGACGGGGTCGTGGTGACCTCGCCGGCCCACCGGGCACCCCGTTCGCTCAGCTCGTGCGTCAGAGGCCCACCCCGCATGTGCGCCCCGAAGACCGCGAGTTCGATCGCATCGTCGGGCTCCGCCCAGGAGGACGCCACCGAGTCGTCACCGACGAAGCGACGTGCCACGTCGACGAGCACGGCGTCGGCATGCGCGACGCCCAGGAACGTGACGCCGAACTGTGCTGTGCTGCCGTCGTCTTCGACGACCGTCCCGGCCGGCACCGCGAGTCCGCAGAGGTCGAAGAGGTTGCAGAAGTTGGTGTACGTGCCCATCCGCGAGTTCACGCCCACCGGATCGGCGGCCACCTCGGCGAGCGTCGGGTGCGCCGGCGCGGTCGGGACCATCAGGACCGTCGCATCGCCCCACTGGTCCATCGCCGCCGCACGAAGGTCCGCAAGCCGACGACGGGCGCGCAACAGGTCGACCGCCGAGAAACGGTCCGCCGCACCGATGATGGCCGACACCGTCGGATCGAGGCCGGCGGCGCCGGGATCGGCAACGGAATCGAGGTACTCCCCCACCGCCTCGTATCGCTCGGCGACGAGCGCGTCGTCGTAGAGGAGCCGGGCGGCCTCGAGGAACGGCGACAGGTCGACGGTCTTGATCATGAGCCCCGCCGCCTCGGCACGATGCACCGCGTCGTCGAACGCGGCGCGCCACCTGTCGTCCAGACCGGGCAGCTCGGTGGGCACGGCGACGACCGGGCGTTCGGGCGCGGCGTAGGGCACGGACTTCGGGAAGGGGCGTGTCCCAGCGGCTTTCGCCATCACCGCAACCGATCGGTCCGCCAGCGCGAGGTCGGCGGCGAAGATCGTGAGGACATCGTAGCTCCGACAGGCGGGTACGACTCCGTCGGTGGAGACGACACCGAGGGTCGGCTTGACACCGACGATGCCCTGCAGGCCCGCCGGCACCCGACCCGACCCGGCGGTGTCGGTCCCGATGGCGATGTCGGCGAATCCGAGGGCGACCGCCACCGCCGACCCCGAGCTCGATCCACCCGAGATGCGGTCGGGGCGTCGGGAATCCCGCACCGCACCATAGGGGCTTCGCGTTCCCACCAGTCCGGTCGCGAACTGGTCGAGGTTGGTCTTGCCCAGCACCACCGCGCCGGCCGCACGCAGGGCGGCGACCGCGGGCGCATCGGCCTCGGGGGTGAAAGCGAAACCGGGACACCCGGCGGTGGTCGGCAGACCGCCGACGTCGACGTTGTCCTTGACCGCGAGGAGAATGCCCGCCAGCGGGCCGCCGGTCGCGACGGACCGCTCGTATTCGGCACGCACCTCGGCCTCGGGCCGGAGCGTGATGAACACCTCCGGACGATCCGCCTCGGCGATCCGCGCGTACACCTCGTCGATCCTGCTCATGCCACCCGCTCCTCGTCG
This sequence comes from Gordonia sp. NPDC057258, assembly GCF_042668985.1. Classification (NCBI taxonomy): domain Bacteria; kingdom Bacillati; phylum Actinomycetota; class Actinomycetes; order Mycobacteriales; family Gordoniaceae; genus Gordonia; species Gordonia sp. NPDC057258. Next base: position 214,480 of record NZ_JBHUXZ010000004.1, on the reverse strand, counting down.
TCCGCACTCTTCGACGCTCCGCCGTCGGCCACGCTCACACCGGCCGCTCGCGCAGCGAATTCACCTTGTAACGACCATCTCTCGCGCTCCTCGGCGCGGGCGATCTCCATCGTCTCCCGGCGAGCCGCGATGTCGCCGGCGTGCTCGTCGAGGAAGCGCTGGTGCGCGGCCAGCGAGAACTCACCGTCGACGATCTTCGTGCTGTCGCCGCGCCCGGCGGCGACGTCGGCCCGCATGTCCAGGAGCTCTTCGGCGCTGACCGGATACCAGTGGATTCGATCGAAGAACCGCAGGAGCCACGGGTGTTCGGGATCGAAACCCGGGGCCGGCAACGGATGCCGGTGATTCCACACCTGGGTTGTCCGTCCGACGAACTGATAACCGCCCGGGCCCTCCATGCCGTAGATGCACAGGTAAGCGCCGCCGATACCCACCGCGTTCTCCGGGGTCCAGGTGCGGGCGGGGTTGTACTTGGTCGTGACCAGGCGGTGGCGTGGATCCAGCGGAACGGCCACCGGCGCACCAAGATAGACGTCGCCGAGGCCGAGGACGAGGTAACTGGCGTCGAAGACGGTTCGGTACACGTCGTCGACGGAGTCCAGGCCGTTCATCCGGCGGATGAACTCGATGTTCCACGGACACCACGGGGCGTCGGACCGCACGCCGAGCATGTACCGTTCGATTGCCTCGCGAGTGGCCGGGTCGTCCCATGAGAGCGGCAGGTGCACCGTGCGGCTCGGCACCACGAGGTCTTCGGCGGCCGGCAGTTGGCTCTCGCATTCGGTCAGCCACTCCAGCATCTGCGCCTGCGACCACACGTCCGGGTCCGCCTTCACCTGCAGGGAGCGGATTCCCGGCGTGAGATCGACCAGCCCGCGCGGCTTCTCGGCGGCAATCCGCTCGGCCAGCGCATGCACCCGGGCCCGCAGGGCCAGGTCGAGGTGCATCTCGCCGTACTCGACGAGCACGTTGTCGTCGCCGGACCGGCGATAGGTGACGGTGGTCGACCCGTCGGCGGTCGTCGTGGTGCCCAGGATTCCGTTGTCGGCGTCGCCGCCCGACGACAGGACGTCGACGAAGCACGCCCGCCGGCCCAGCCCGACCTCGGCGGGCGAGGCCGCACGGTCACCGCGCACCGCGACGAACCGGATCGTGTCACCCGGCTTCAGCTGGCCGAGTTTCCAGCGCTGCGCGGTCGTGACCGTCACCGGGCACACGAATCCACCGAGACTCGGGCCGTCCGGGCCGAGCAGGATCGGCGTGTCCCCGGTGAAGTCGAGGGCGCCGACCGAGTACGCGGTGTCGTGGATGTTCGACGGGTGCAGACCGGCCTCGCCACCGTCGTCGCGCGCCCACCGGGGTTTGGGGCCGATCAGCCGGATACCGGTCCGGTCGGAGTTGAAGTGCACCTCGTAGTCGGTCGCGAACAGATCGGCGATGTCGTCCTCGGTGAAGAACTCCGGGGCGCCGTGGGGCCCGACGGTCACCGCCAGTTGCCAGCTGTTGGTGAACGCCGGCTGCTCGTCGGACAGGATGCGCCGGGGCGCGCCGACCGGCGCACCCAGCAACGCGAGATCGTCGCCGGCCACCAGTGCCCGCCCGTCGAGCCCGCCGAACTTGCCCATGGTGAAGGTGGAGCGGCTCCCGAGGTGATCGGCGGCGTCGAACCCGCCCCCCACCGCCAGATACGCCCGCATGCCGAGGGTGCCGATCGATCCGATGTCGAGCACGTCACCTGGTTCGAGAGTCAGCGGAACCCATTGCGGTGCAACCGTTCCGTTGATCGTCACCGGGACCGGCGCCCCGGTGACGGCCACGACCGCGGACCGGTCGAACCGCAGGGCCGGCCCCATCAGCGTGATCTCGAGACCGGCTGCCGTCCCCGGATTGCCGACAGCGATGTTGGCGAGCCGGAAGGACAGGTCGTCCATGGGACCGGAGGGGGGTACGCCGACCTTCCAGAACCCGACCCGGCCGGGCCAGTCCTGGATGGTGGTGAGCGGACCGGACCGCAACACGGTCACCGCGCCCGTGGTGGTGGCAGACATGATGATGGGATCCTCGTCGGAGTCAGGTGACGCCCGGGGGCGTGGAGGTGAACGGATGTCAGGACGGCCGGGTGACGATGACGCGCACCGCCGTCGGATCGAATCCGTTGCAGGGGTTGTTGATCTGCGGGCAATTCGAGATGAGCACCAGGGTGTCGACCTCGGCGCGCAGCGCCAGTCGCTTGCCGGGGGCGGACAACCCGTCGACGATCCCCAGCGAGCCGTCGGGATCGACGGGGACGTTCATGAAGAAGTTGACGTTGCCGACGAGGTCGGCCTTGCCGAGGCCGTGCCGGCTGCCCTCGATGAGGAAGTTCTCGACGCATGCGTGCTGGTGCTTGGTGTGGTGGCCGTAGCGCAGCGTGTTGGACTCCTGCGAGCAGGCGCCGCCGAGGGTGTCGTGGTTGCCGACCTCGTCGGCCACGATCGTCATCAGCGGAGTGGAGTCGTGGTCACGGATCACGCTGCCGGTGGTGAGGAAGATGTTGCCCTGCGCGGCGATCGTCGCCTGGGCCGAATACCGCTGGGCAGTGTCGGCGGCGGCGTAGAACAAAGTGTCGACGGCCTGGTTGCCGTGCAGGTCGACGATGGTCAGCACGTCGCCGGCGGCGACGACGCCCGACCACGGAGCCCGGTCGCCCACATGCGCGTCGTCGACGACGGTGCCGGGGACGAGAGCGAGTTCGGCGGCCGGCGCCGAGGCGAAATCGGTGATGAGTGCGGTGTTTGTCTCGGTCACGATGGGTGGTCCTCTCTGCGGGTCGGCTCAGTGATGAGCCGCGGCCCAGACGTCTTCGGAGTTGGCGACCGCGCGCTGGTACTCGGGGTCGGTGCCGGCGACCTCGGCCAGCAGCGTGTCGAGATCGCTCTTCGCCTGCCACGCCAGCACTTCCAGCGAGGTGGTGTCGAAATGCGGCGACGGGTCGAGCGGATGCGCGGTGTTGGCGATCGCGACCGTGCACGGCAGATGCAGGATCAGATCGACCGAACGCCCGGGGCCCGCGCTGCCCGTCGAGCGCAGTGTCCCGTCGGCGTCGACGGTGACGCCGTGGAAGAACGACAGCGACGGCGCCACATCCGTAGGTGTCAGACCGTGCTTCGCGGCCGCGAGCGTGAACAGCTCACGTCCGGCCGGACTACCCGAATGCACCTCCCCGGCTCCATATCTCGCGGTGTTGCCCGCGAGGGTCGAGGTACCGCACAGGGCGTCGTGGTGACCGGAATCGTCGGCGACCACGGTTGCCAGCACGCGGCCCTGATCGCTGAGGAGCGGATGACCCGCACCCAGGTACGCCTGCCACGGGACCTTCACGGTGTCGGCGACGTTGAGACGCTCCCACGGCGCGTCGGCGCGCCAGAGCAGCAGATGTGCGCAGGCCGCGCCGGCCACATCGGTGAGCCGCAACCGGGTCCCCCGTGCCAGGACCTTGCTGGTGTAGCGGCCACCGGGCACCGCCTCCGCCCAGGTCAGCGAGGTGGCCGGGACGTCGGCGGGCGGGTTGGGCCAGGCCGATGGCGGCACCACCGGCATGCTGTCGGTGATGGCACCGGCCTGCGCACGGGCGTGTTCGCGGGCGCCCGTGGTGGTGCCGGTACCCGCCGCGGTGATCGTGCTCATTCGGAACTCCTTGTTGTAGATGGTGTTCGGGTGCCACCCTGCTCCCCGAGAAGCGAGCTAGCGAACGTCTCCCCCTGCTCCCCGAGAAGCGAGCTAGCGAACGTCTCCCCCTGCTCCC
>NZ_JBHUXZ010000004.1:0-210597 GCF_042668985.1 Gordonia sp. NPDC057258 | reverse complement strand
CTGAGGAGCGAGCTTGCGAGCGTCTCCCCCTGCTCCCTGAGGAGCGAGCTTGCGAGCGTCTCCCCCTGCTCCCTGAGGAGCGAGCTTGCGAGCGTCTCCCCCTGCTCCCTGAGGAGCGAGCTTGCGAGCGTCACGAAGGGTCTTCGCAACTCGTCTCGCCAGGACCCTTCGTGACGCGCCCTCCGCAAGCTCCGGGCGCTCCTCAGGGAGCAGAGGTTGTGCGGTTCTTTCGGATTAGGGAGCAAGGGGGCATCAGGCGGACGGGGAGGTCGTCACCGGTCGCGGGTGTTCTTTTCCGCGGGGGTAGCAGGCGATGCCGACGAGGACGGTCGCCACGATGCAGATGGGGCCGGCCCAGCGGAGGATCGGCATCTCACCGGACGGGTCGAAGACCTCGGCCCGCGGCCACGCCAGATTGATCACCATCAGGACGCCGTAGAGCACCGCGAGGGCGTTCACCACGATCCCGAATCGGCCCAGGCTGAACAGCTTTCGGCCGCCGGCGTCGACGGCCGGCGTGTCCCGGCCGCCGCGATGCGGCCAGCCCTGGAACCGCCGGTAGAGCATCGGGCCGGTGACGGCCAGGTAGGCGAGGTAGATCAGGATGATGCACACGCTGGCGAGGGTCGCGAAGATCGCCGAGTTGCCGACGTTGACGAGCAGGATGCCGATGCAGAGCACACCGATCAGGATCGACGGCAGGATCGGGGTCCCGGTGCGGCTGTTGACATGTGCCAGTTGCGCCGAGAACGGGAGCCGGCCGTCGCGAGCCATGGAGAACATCAGACGCGAGCAGGCGGTCTGGATGGCGAGGGTGCAGATGAAGATGGCCACCGCCACGTCGGCGAGGAGGACCTTGCCCCAGAAGCTGCCGAGCACGGAATCGAGGACGTACGGCAGACCGCCGGTCGCGAGTTGCTCATCGAGGGTGGGTGCCGCCATCAGGGTGCCGAGCAGCATCAATCCGCCGCCGATGGCCGAGACGGTCAGCGCCATCCGGATAGTGCGCGGTGCGACGCGGCGCGGGTCCCTCGTCTCCTCGGCCAACTCACCCGCCGACCCGAAACCGACCATGACGTACGCGGCCATCAGACCGGAGACGATGAACGCCCAGATGTACCCGGGCTGCTGACCGGGAACGCCGGTGTCGAAGACGACATCGGGACCGCGCTGGGCGTGGGTGAACAGTGCCAGGATCACCGCGACGACACCGACGAGTTCGCAGACGACGCCGATGCTGTTGACCCGGCTCATCCACCGGACGCCGACACAGTTGATGGCGGTCACGACCACGAGCAGAACCGAGCCGAGCAGCACCGCGTTGGCCGCACCGCTCGTGGTGGTGAGGGTCGGGTCGTCGCCGATGATCTGAAAGCCGATCCAGATCGACGGCAGGACGACCTGCAGCGCGATCGCGGCCGCGGCGGCGGTGACGACCTGCGCGATCATCATGAACCAGCCGCCGAACCAGCCGACGACCTCGCCGCCCATCCGGCGGGACCACTGGTAGATCGCGCCCGAGATCGGGTATCGCGCCGCGATTTCGGCGAAGCACAGCGCCACCAGGAACTGGCCGGCGTAGACGATCGGCCAGGTCCAGAAGAAGGCCGGGCCGCCGAAACCGAAACCCAGGCCGAACAACTGAAAGATGGTGGTCAGGATCGAGACGAACGAGAACCCGGCGGCGAAGGACGCGAACTTGCCGAGCGAACGATGGAGTTGCTGGTCGTAGCCGAGTGCCGAGAGGTCGTGAGCGTCGGCATCTCCGGCGCCCGGGCCGGACGATGATCCAGCGGCCGAGGAGGGCGATGCCGCGGGAGCCACTTCGGGGGTGGAGGTCATGCGCGGTCTTCCTTTCCGAGAAGAAGCTCCACGTTGAGCACGGTTGAGGCAGGCACTGTTTCCTGTCACCTGATAGGTAAGCCCTCGCTGATTTCTATCGATTGACAGAATTGTTCCGGTCGTGAAAACTCCCGTTACGTCCGCGTAACGCGCCTGGGATTTCCCCGGTCGGCGGGTCCGCGAACGGCCGAAGCACGCGGCCTGTCGGCTAGGGTCGAGAAATCCGGGTCACAAGATGCCCGGGTTGCGAGATCTGTTGACGCAATTGAGGAGACGACATGCCGTCCGGCTCGAGTACGGCCCCGACGCCGACCGGCCGCGGCCGCCCGCGCCTGGTACAGGCCCGACGCCGCGGGCAGACCGCGCGCGAGGAGATCCTCGACGCCGCTGCCGAATTGTTCACCCGCCACGGGTACACCGGGACGTCGACACGCATGATCGCCGAGGCGGTCGGCATCAGACAGGCGTCGATGTACCACTACTTCGGCACCAAAGACGACATTCTCGCGACCCTGCTGGAGACGACAGTCGTCGCCTCACTCGACCGCGCGCGGGTACTCCTCGACGGGGATGGACCCGCGCTGGCGCGGCTGCTGGAGCTCGCACGCTTCGACGTCGATCAGCTGGCGCAGTCGCGCTGGAACCTCGGTGCCCTGTACCTGCTGCCCGAGGTCGCTGACCAGCGGTTCGTCGAATTCCGTTCGGCGCGCCAGGAATTGGCCGACTCGTATGCCGCCCTGGCGGCCGCGGCACTCGGCGACGCCACCGACAAGCGGACGCTGCTCCCCTTCCGGCTGGTGGAGTCGGTCATCATGATGCGCGCCGACGAACAGCGCGGCGAGCTCGGCGAGCACACGGCTGCCGGTCTCGCCGCCACCGTCGTCGACGCGATCTCGCGAATCCTGTAGCAACAGAGCGCACATGGCCCACGTCGCTACGGGATTCCCGCGAGCGTGACGGCTAGCAGGTTCCGATCACGCCACCCTGCAGCGCCACCTCCATCTTGCGCACGATGGAGCAGTCCGCCGGACCACTCCCGACACTCCGCATGGGTTCGACCTGCTTCACCGCGGGGGTCGGGGCGAGCTGCCGGCCGACCGGCCCGGTGACCTGCGGTACGACCGGCTCCGGGGCGGCATGCCGCGGCTGATGCGGGACGACGACCCGCTCGGCCGACACCTCGGTGGCGTCCGCGCGCAGGTGTCGCGGCTTGTCGACCGGCACCTTCCAGCCCTTGTCATAGCCGTGCGCGGCGCCGATCGCGACACCGGCGGCGACCGCGGGCAGCGCGACGAGGGTGGCGACCACAGCCGTCCCGACCACGGGTCCGACGACGAGTCCCGTGGGCCACAACGGCAACGTGAGTATCAGACCCAAGGGGGCACCCACCACACCGCCGACCGCGAGGGCGAGGGGTGCTGCCACCCCGGCTCCGATGACGCCACCGACCGCGGCATCACCGACCATCTGCTCGGCCACCCGGTCGGCCCGCGCGACCGGTACCCCGTTGCTCTGCAACACATCCGAGATTCCTTGGACGATCTCACCGGCTCCCGCCGAGATCTGCGCGGCCAGTTGCGGAGACACCGCTCGCGGACGGGTCAGGTCCAGGTTTCCGACCCGAACCCGGTCCCCTGCATCGGCGACCGGCACCGCCACCGAACCGAGTGGCCGTAGGTGCCGCGACCCCGGTGTCGGGACGACCGACGTCACGTCCGGCCATGACCCGACCACCACCGGCGCCGCATCCGAGACCAGCGCGGCGTCGATCTGCGCGATGCGGAAAGCGTTGCCGGGCAGCGTTTGTGCTCCCGGCGTCGATGAGGAGGGAACCACCGGGACGGGCAGGGCCACCCCGGGTGAGGCCGCCTGGGCCACGGCCGGGGCCGTCACCGTGAGCGACGCGGCCAACGCGCAGCCGAGCAGGGCACCCGCCGGGCGGCGACCGCGCGGACGTGGGCAACGGTGTGCGCCGGATTTGCCGTTCTTGTCCATGGACGACCTCATCTCTTGTTGGTGAACCGATCATCGTGAGAAAACGCTAACCCCGAAGCGGCTTTCCGCGAGGCACTTTCGCGCGTCAGATGATCGTCGAGGACGGCCGCGATCTGTCTGATCGCCTCGTCCTCGGTCATCCCGAGGTGGTGGGTGTCGATGTCGACATTCGTGATGCTCCCCCGGACGTACCGCCCCCATCCGTTGGCGCCCAACGCATCCGGCCGTCGATCGCGCACGGCGGTGAAGTAGAGCACGTCGGTGTCGACGACCGGCGGGTCCCAGTCGCCGGTGGCCCGGATCAGCAGGTTGTAGGCGTCGGTCAGCCGCTCGATCGTCGCGGCGTCGATGCCGAACCCGGCGCCGAGGCGCTCGGCGATCTGCTCGGCGGCTTGTTCGGCGGTCGCGTCCGCACTGACGTAGTCGATGCCGAGGACCGGACCGAGGTTGCTGATCAGCTCGCCGGGGGTGACGGTGGTGATCGCCGACGAGTCGACACCGTCGGCCTCGGTGTCGAGCATGGCGAGCAGCGCGACCTCGGAACCGGCGGCCCGCATCTCGGCGGCGATCGCGTGCGCGATCACCCCGCCCAGCGACCATCCGAGCAGGTGATACGGGCCCTCGGGCTGGACCGTCCGGATCTCGTCGGCGTACCTGCGTGCGATCTCGTCGATCGTGGTGGGGCCGGGTGTCTCGCCCCCGATCTGTGGCGCCTGCAGGCCGTACACCGGACGGCCGGGCGGCACCTGCCGGCTCAGGGTCTGGTAGCTCCAGGCCAGGCCGGAGGCCGGGTGGATGCAGAACAGCGGCGGCAGTTCGCCTTCCGGCCGGATCGGGAGCAGGACGTCGAAGCCCACCCCGCCCGGCGCCTCGTCTCCCGGTCCGCGCGCGGCGTCGAACCCGTTGCGCATCCCGTCCTCGATCCGCCTTGCCAGGTCGGCCGGGCTCGAATCGGACAGCATCCACCGGACCGGGATCTCGACGTGCAACTCGGTCTCGAGGTCGTTGACGACCTGTACCGACCGCAGCGAATTGCCGCCGAGCGCGTAGAAGTCGTCGTCGGCGCCGACGCGCGGGACACCGAGCACGTGCTCGAAGGTCCGCGCGATCTCGGTCTCCAGCCACGACGACGGTGCGCGGAACGCCGAGGCGTCACGTGTCGGCTGCGGCAGCCTCGCCCGGTCGAGTTTGCCTGACGCGGTGATCGGCAGCGAGTCGATCACCATCACCGCCGTCGGCATCATGTATCCCGGGAGCGCCGCCGACGCGAACGCGGTGACCTCGGCGGTGTTCACCGACCTGCCCCCGCCGTCCCCCACGCCGGCCCCCGCCGGCACCAGGTAGACGGTGAGATAGTCGACCGCGTCGGTCGAGGTGACCGCGGCCGCCGCGCGGGCGATGTCCGGGTGCGCGGCGAAGACCGCCTCGATCTCACCGAGTTCGATGCGCAGCCCGCGGAGCTTGACCTGGAAGTCGCTGCGTCCCAGATACTCGAGCGCACCGCTTCGGCGACGCCGCACCAGATCACCGGTGCGGTACATCCGGGCGCCGGCCGCGAAGGGATCGGCCACGAAGCGATCGGCGGTCAGACCCGGTCGTCCGTGATAGCCCCGCGCCACCTGAGTCCCGGACAGGTAGAGGTCGCCGGTCACCCCCGCGGGCACCGGACGCAGCCGCGAGTCCAGCACGTACGCACGGGCGTTCCACACCGGCACCCCCATCGGCACCGCGCCGTCGGCGGCCGTCCCCACCGTGGAGGAGGTCGCGTGCACCGTGAACTCCGTCGGCCCGTACAGGTTGTACAACTCCACGTCCGGCAACGCACGGCGGGCGGCGTCCACCACGTCGGGCCCGAAGGCCTCACCCGCGACGAGCAGGGCCCGCAACGACAGCGCCGCGCCGGTGGGCAAGGCGTCGGCGAACACCGCCAGCATCGACGGCACGAACGAGGTGATGGTGACCCGATGTGTGGACATGACCTCGGTCAGGTAGCGCGGATCGGTGTGGCCGTCCGGTCGCGCGATCACCAGTCGGGCACCGACGGCCAGTGTCGCGAACAGTTCCCACACCGACACGTCGAAGGTCGCGGGAGTCTTCTGCAGCACCACGTCCGATCGGCTCAGCCCGTACTCGGCGCTGATCCAGCGAAGCTGGTTGACCACCGAACGATGCGACACGGCAACGCCTTTGGGTCGACCCGTGGAGCCGGAGGTGAACAGCACGTACGCGAGGGCGTCCGGGTTCAGCGGCGTGATCCGGTCATCGTCGGTCAGCGGCGAGTCGTCGAACCCGGAGAGATCGACGGAGTCGAGCGCGGACAGCACCAGCACCGGCTCGGCGCACTCGACCATGTAGTCGATCCGCTCGGCCGGATGGTCCGGGTCGATCGGCACGTAACCACCGCCGGCGGCGTGCACCGCGTACATCGCCGTGAGCTGGTCGAGCGAGCGTCGTATACGGAGCGCGACCAGCGAGTCCGGCCCCACCCCCTGTGCGACCATCCAGCGGGCCAGCCGGTTCACCCGACCGGAGAACTCGGCGTAGGTCTGCGAGACCGCCCCGGAGATCACCGCGGTGTCCTCGGCGTACGCGACCGCGGCCGCGGCGAACATCGAGGCGAGGGTCTCGGCGGAGTCCACCTCGTGCGACGTCGCGTTCGGACCCTGGAGGGCGGCAGACCGTTCGGCGTCGTCGAGCAGGTCCACGTCGTGGACAGGGCGGTCGGCGTCGATCGTCATCGCCTCGAGCATCGCCACCAACCGTTCGACGAACCGCTCCACGGTCGACGCGTCGAAGAGGTCGGACGCGAACGTGACACCACCGGTGATGCCGGCCGGCGCCCCGTGCGCGTCGTAGGAGTCGGCGACCGTCACCTGCAGATCGAACAGGGCGAGTCCGGTGTCCGGTTCGACGGCCCGCACCGACAGATCAGGCAGTTCGATGTCGGTGCTCGAGATGTTCTGGAACGCCAGCATCACCTGGAACAGCGGGTTGTGGGCGTCGGAGCGGACCGGGTTGAGTTCGGAGACGAGCCGTTCGAACGGGACGTCGGCGTGACCGAACGCCGCGAGGTCGGTGGTGCGCACGTCATCGATCAACTCGGCGAACGACATCCCGCTCCGCACCCGGGTGCGCAGGACCAGCGTGTTGACGAACATCCCGACCAGATCGTCGAGAGCACGTTCCCCGCGTCCGGCGTACGGGGTCCCGACGGCGACGTCGTCGGTCGCGGCGAGCCGCGCGAGCAGGGCGGCCAGCGCGGCATGGAAGACCATGAACAGCGTCGTGTTGTGGGCACGGGCGACCCGTTGCAACCCGGCGTGCAGATCGGCGTCGATGGTCAGGCCGACGGACTCCCCGACGTAGGACTGGGTGGCCGGGCGCGGCCGATCGGTGGGCAGCTCGAGCAACGGCGGTGTGCCGGCCAACTGCTCGGCCCAGTAGTCGATCTGCGCACGCAGCAACGAGTTCGGGTCCGATTCGGAGCCCAGGACCGCCCGCTGCCAGATCGCGTAGTCGGCGTACTGCACCGGCAACGGCACCCATCCGGGCGCCTCGCCCTGCAGACGCGCGACGTAGGCCGTCATGATGTCCCGCGCGAGGGGCCCCAACGAGGAGCCGTCACCGCCGATGTGATGCAGGATCACGGCGAGCACCCACGCGTCGCCGCCGAGCTCGAAGAGCACGATCCGGGTCGACGCCCCGGCGGTGAGGTCGAACGGTGCCGCGATCAGCTCCGTGATCGCCTGATCGACATCGGATTCCGCGACCTGGACGACCTCCATCGGGACGGAGTCCGCGGGCAGGATCACCTGAGCCGGTTCGCCTTCGACGAAGGGGTAGACGGTGCGCAGGATCTCGTGGCGGGCGACGACATCACCGATCGCCCGGTGGAGGGCGTCGACATCGAGACTTCCGGACAACCGCACCACGACCGGGATGCTGTACGCCGGCGACTCGGGTTCGATCCGGTTGAGGAACCACATGCGTTGCTGCGCATAGGACAGCGGGATCCGCTCCGGGCGTTCGTGTGCCACCAGGTCGACACGCCCGGTGTCCGTGTGCGACTCGGCGCGGGCGGCCAGCCGCGTCACCGTGGACGCCTCGAAGATCACCGACACCGGGATCGTGGTGTCAAGCGCCGCACCGATTCTCGCCACCACCCGCGTTGCGGCGAGACTGTTGCCGCCGAGGTCGAAGAAGTCGTCGTCGGCACCGACCGCGGCATCGACGGACAGGATGTCGGCGAACACCCCCGCGACGATCTCCTCGACCGGCGTGGCCGGGGCTCGGAAACTCCGGGTGGTGACGACCGGCGCGGGAAGGGCACGCCGGTCGAGCTTCCCACTGGGTGTCAGGGGGATGTCGTCGAGGACCACGACCGCCGCCGGGACCATGTACGTCGGCAACACCTCGCCGAGTTCGGCACGAAGTTTCTCACCGACGAGGGCGACGCCCGGCGCGGGCACGACGTAGGACACCAGGCGCATACCGATGCCGGAGTCGTGCCGCGGGACGGTGACGGCGTAGGCCACCCGAGCGAGTTCTGCCAGCGCGGCGTCGATCTCCCCGAGCTCGACCCGGAAGCCGTGGACCTTCACCTGGAAATCGTTGCGTCCGATGAACTCCAGGTCGCCCGAGTGGTTGCGGCGCACGATGTCCCCCGTGCGGTACGCGCGTTCTCCGGCATCGCCGAAGGGGTGGGCGACGAATCGGGCGGCGGACACCCCGGACCTGTTCAGGTAGCCGCGCGCGAGCGCGGGTCCGGACAGATACAGCTCCCCCGCGACCCCGTCCGGCACGGGCTGCAGACGGGAGTCGAGCACGAGCGTCTGCATCCCGGCGAGCGCCGTGCCGATCGTCGACCGTTCGCCCACCCGCAGCGGAGCGGTGGCGGTGGCGACGATGGTGGTCTCGGTGGGGCCGTATAGCACCCGGAATTCCCGAGCAGCGGCCGGATCGGCACCCACCCACCGGCTCACCAGGTCGGTCGGTACCTCGTCGCCCCCCGACATCACGACCCGCAGGTCGTCGAGCCCGTCCGGGTCCACCGAGGCCAGCGCGGCCGGGGTGACGAACGCATGGGAGACCCGGTGATCGCGAAGGAAGTCGGCCAGTTCGCGACCACCCCGCATCCCGGTGGGCGCCACGACGAGGGTGGCCGCGGCGCTCACGGCGAGCAGGATCTCCAGCAGCGACGCGTCGAACGAGGGAGAGGCGAAATGCAGTACCCGCGGGTAGGTTCCGAGCTCACGGTCGACGTGCAGCGTGGCGAGGTAATCGGCGACGCCGGCATGCGTGACGGCGACGCCCTTCGGCACGCCGGTGGAGCCGGAGGTGAAGACCACCCAGGCGGTGTTCGCGGGCCGGACCGGGCACACCCGATCGGTCTGTCGGATCGGCGACGACGACAGTTCGGCGACCTCGGCGGCGGTGGCGGGGTCGTCGAGCACGACCCAGTCGAGCGTCCCGGACAGCGTCGGCCGGGACCCACGTGTCGTGATCCCCAGTGGCGCAGCTGAATCGGACACCATCTGGTCGATCCGCGCGGCCGGGTAATGCGGGTCCACCGGGACATAGGGAGCACCCGATTTCACGACGGCCCACCACGCGACCAGCGATTCCGCCGACCGCTCCACGGCCACCGCCACCGGCCGCTCCGGTGCCGCACCATTGTCGATGAGATACCGCGCCAGCCGATTCGATCGGCGATCGAGCTCACCATAGGACAGCTCGACTTCGCCGCAGATCACCGCCGCACCGTCCGGGTCGGCCACGACGGCGGCCGCGAAGATCTCCGGCAGCAGCACGGGCTCCGCGACCGCACCCGGTCCCACCACCGACACCAGTTCCGCGCGCTCGGCTCCACCGAGCCAGTCGATGTCACCGACGGGTGTTGTCGCGTCGTCGACGATCGCGTCGAGCACACGGTGCAACCGACTGGCGATGCCGGTCACCGTCCCCGGATCGAACAGGTCGCGGGCGAACATCATGGTTCCCGAAAGACCCTGCGGCGTGCCGTCTTCGGTGTAGGACTCGGCGAGGACCACCTGGAGGTCGAACTGGCAGATGCCGGTGTCGGCCTGCGCGCGGGAGACGCGCAGGTCCGGCAGGTCGAGATGGACGTCGGACAGGTTCTGGAAGGCCAGCGCGACCTGGAACAGCGGATGATGCGCGGTGGACCGTTCCGGGTTGAGTTCGGAGACGATCCGCTCGAACGGGACGTCGGAGTGCTCGAAGGCGTCCAGGTCGACCTCGCGCACGCGGCCGAGCAATCCGGCGAACGACTCCGCGGCGTCGAGGTCGGTCCGGAGCGCGAGGGTGTTGACGAACATGCCGACGAGCGGTTCCAGTCCCGGTTCGCCGCGCCCGGCGACCGGGGTGCCGATCACGACGTCGTCGGCGCCGCTCAACCGGCCGAGCACCGCGGCGAGCGCGGCGTGCACGACCATGAACAACGACGCGCCATGTGCCCGCGCGAGGGCGAGGAGTTGCCCGTGCAGGCGGGCGTCGATCGCCACCGGCACCTGCCCGCCCGCGAGGGTCGCCACCGGCGGACGCGGGCGGTCGGTGGGCAGATCGAGGACGTCCGGGGCACCGGCCATGGTCGACCGCCAGAAATCCAGCTGGGCGTGCATCAACGAGGTCGGGTCGTCCGCGCTCCCCAGCATGTTTCGCTGCCACAGCGCGTAATCGGCGTACTGGACCGCGAGCGGTTCCCAGGCCGGTTCCGCGCCGGCGATGCGGGCGGCGTACGACGTCATCACATCGCGGGCGAGCGGCGCCATGGACTGGCCGTCACCGGCGATGTGATGGACCACGAGGACGAGCAGGAAACGTCCGTGGGTCCCCTCCCGGTCGTCGTGTGCGTCGCGGTTGTCCGGGCCATGGGGATCGTCCACGCCGTCCGGGTCGATCGCCACCACGGCCACACGCATCGGCACCGACGCGGTCACGTCGAAGCCGCGGCGTACGAACCCGGAGACGACGTCCTCGACCTCGCTGGCCGATGCTCGCGTCGACTCCAGGAGCACCGGGGCGTGGTCGAGGACGAGTTGCCACGGCTCGCCGTCGGTGTCGGGGTAGATCGTCCGCAGCACCTCGTGCCGTCCGACCACGTCGTCGAGGGCCTGCCCGAGCGCCGCGAGGTCCAGGTGCCCCGTGAGTTCGAGGACCACCGGGATGTTGTAGGCCGGCGACTCCGGCTCCATCCGATTGAGGAACCACATCCGCTGCTGCGCCAGCGACAACGGGATGCGCTCCGGGCGGACGGTTGCCGTCAACGCGGTGCGCCGGTCGTCGCCCAGCGACCCGACCAGCTCCGCCAGTGCCGCGACGCCGGGCGCGTCGAACACCGACCGCAGCGGAACCCGTACTCCCAGCTCCGCACCCAGCCGCGCCGTCACCACCGAGGCGGTCAGCGAGTCGCCACCCAGGGCGAAGAAGTCATCGTCGGCGCCCACGCGCGGCACGCCGAGGACATCCTGGAAGACGTGCGCCACGGCGGACTCGGCCGGGCCGGACGGTGCACGGAACCCACGCGGGGCAATCACCGGTTCGGGCAGGCGACTTCGATCCAGCTTGCCGGTCGGGGTGAGGGGTATCTCGTCCAGTACGACCACCGCGGCCGGGACCATGTATGCGGGCAGCGATCGCTCCAGCGACGCACGTAGTTCGTCACCGGAGAGCGACGCCCCCGCGGTGGCGGTCACGTAGGAGACCAGACAGTGCGGCGTTCCGTTCCCGCCACGCGGGACGGTCACGGCGTAGGCGACGTCGGCGCGCGATCCGAGGCGCGCGTCGATCTCGCCCACCTCTACCCGGGTGCCGCGCACCTTCACCTGGAAGTCGTTGCGTCCCACGTACTCCAGTGCACCGGACCGGGAGACCCGGACGAGGTCGCCCGTCCGGTACATCCGGGTTCCGGGCGCATCGGCGGGGCAGGCCACGAACCGCGCCGCCGTCGTCGCGGGCCGGCCGACATAACCGTCGGCCAGGCCGGGGCCGACGAGGTACAACTCGCCGACGACGCCCTGCGGAACCGGCCGCATCCACGTGTCGAGCACCATCGTGCCCACCGGTCCCACCGCCGTCCCGATCGTGATCGGATCACCCGCCCGCAGCGGCGTGCCGGCGGTGGCCCAGATGGTCGATTCGGTCGGCCCGTACAGGTTGATCATGTTCCGGCCGTCGGCCCACCGTGAGACCAACTCGGGCCCGACCGGTTCACCCGCGGTCGCCAGTACGCGCAGCGTGTCGAGACCGTCGGCCGGCACGGTGGCCAGTGCCGACGGCGTCAGGACGGCATGCGAGACCTGCTCGCGCCGAATCAGATTCGCGAGCGCGGGGCCGCCGTAGACATCGGGTGGCGCCACCACCAGACGTCCTCCGGTCCCGTGGGCCATCAGGAGTTCGAACACGAAGGCGTCGAAGCTCGGTGAGGCCACCTGCAACACATTCGACGACTGGTCGACGCCGAGGACCGCGCGCTGCGCCGCGACCACCTGCGCGAGTCCGCGATGTGAGACGACGACGCCCTTGGGCGTGCCGGTGGAACCGGACGTGTAGATCACGTAGGCGGTGTCCCCGAGCCGGATCGGGCCGCCGGCTTCGTTCGACTGGGGGCCGTCCGTCCGCGGTTCGTCGACGACGAGCCAATCGATGCTGTCGGGCAGTGCGGCCCGGCGCGCGCCGAAGGTGATGCCCAACCCGGCGCCGGCGTCGGCCAGCACGAACTCGATGCGCTCGGCGGGCAGGCTCGGATCCAGCGGCAGGAACGGCACTCCCGCCTTGGCCGCCGCCCAGATCGCGATCGCCGCCTCGACGGACCGCGGCAGTGCGCACGCCACGACGCCGGACTGCGCCCGCTGCGAGATCTGCCGCGCCAGGCGATCGGACTCGGCGTCCAGCTGCCGGTACGACAGCGACCGCTCGCCGCAGGTCACCGCGATCGCATCCGGCGCCTGACCGGCTGCGGCGGTGAGGATGTCGGGCAGGGTGGCCGGTTCCGGCATGTCGTCGATCCGACCGGCATCTGCCTCGAGCCCGATGTGACGAAGTGCGCCGAGGCGCGAACCCGGCTCGTCGGCGATGCGGGCGAGACATTCCACGAAGTGGTCGACGATCTCCCGTGCGCGACTCTCGTCGAACTCGTCCCGATGGAACCGCACGGTGATGCCGAGTCCCGGTTCCCCCTCACCGCCGTCGATCTTCGGCGCCACGACGACGCTCAACGGGTAGGGCGTGGCGTCGAGCCCGGTGACGCTGTCGACGTGCAAGCCCGCCGCGGTGACCAGTTGTTGCAGTGCGTCCTCGCGCAGCGGGAACGACTGGAAGGCCAGTGCGGTGTCGAACAGGTCCGACCGGCCCACCGCGCGGTGGATGGCCGGGAGTCCGACGTAGTGGTGGTCGAGGACCAGCGCGTTCGCGTCCTGCACATGGATCAACAGATCGCGCAACGACATCGACGGTTCGAGACGAACCCGGATCGGTACCGTGCTGAGGAACATCCCCAGCGCCCGGTCGGCGCCCGGCAGCTCCGGTGGCCGTCCGGCGACCGCGGAGCCCAGGACCACATCGGTGTCGCCGGTGAGGGTTCGCAGGACGAGGGCCCACGCCGCGGACAGGGCGGTCCCGACCGTCACGGCGGACTCCGCGGCGGCCGACCGCAGACGCGCATACTCCTGCCCGGGCAGCTCGACGATGACCTCACCGGCGTCGAACACGGTGGTCGCGGCGCCGAGTCGGGTCACGCGGGTGGGTCCGTCGACGTCGGCGTAGGCCTGCGCCCATGCGGCCGTCGAGGCGTCCTGATCCTGTTCGCCGAGCCACGCGAGGTAGTCCCGGTACGAGGCTGCCGGCCGGCATGCGCCGATCTGCCCCGGGTCGCCGTAATAGTGGAGCAGTTCGCCGAGCAGCAGGGGCATCGACCAGCCGTCGAGGATCACGTGATGGTTGGTGACGTGCAGGGCGAAGTGGTCGCTGTCGAGCCGCACGAGGGTGAATCGGATCAGCGAGGGTTCGGTCAGATCGAAACCGGCGGCGGCGTCGTCGGCGGCGACCCGCCGGGCGGCCCCGCGGTCCGCGGCAACGGTGAGATCGACTGTCCGGAAGCGCACCTCGACGCCGTCGACGACGACCTGCCGCGGGCCACGCGACGTCTCGACGAAGGCCGTCCGCAAGACGTCGTGGCGGTCCACGAGCGCCTGCGCGGCGCGGCGCAGCAGACCGGCGTCGACCGGACCGGAGAGGGCGATCGTCGACTGCACGGTGTAGGTGTCCACCGCATCGGGATCGAGGGTCGAGTGGAAGTGGATACCCGACTGCGTCGGCGACAACGGCCAGACGTCCGACAGCCTGGGGTAGTCGTTGCGCAGCCGGTCGAGATCGGCATCGGGAAGATCGACGAGTGGCGAATTCTGCTCGGTGACAGCCTGTTCGACGGCCGAACCGGTGGCAGGGTCGCCGGTCGCGGATGCGGTGGTGGCGATGGCGGCGAGCGCGGCGACGGTCTTCGCCTCGAAGATCGCCCGCGGAGTGAGGGACAGTCCGGCGGCCTTCGCCGCCGCGACCAGTTGCATCGAGACGATGCTGTCACCCCCGAGGGTGAAGAAGTTGTCGTCGGCGGTGACGTCGTCGAGTTCCAGCACCTCGGCGAACAGCGCGGCGATGATGCGCTCGGCCGGTGTCTCCGGCGGGCGGCCGCCCCCGCTCTCGGCACGGAACTCGCACTGCCGCAGCGCCTTCGTGTCGACCTTCCCCGACCGGGTGACCGGCATCGACTCCAGCTCGACGATCGCTGCGGGAACCATGTAATGCGGCAGGGTGTTCGCGAGGTCGTCGTGCAACGCATGCACGTCCATCGGCTCGTCCGGCGTCCCCACGACGTAGGACACGATGACCGGGCGACCCGCCGGTCCGCGCTGGAGCACGGTCGCCGCCTGCGCGACGCCGGCGATCCGCGCGAGATGGGCGTCGATGTCCCCGGTCTCGATGCGCAGGCCGTGGACCTTCACCTGCTGGTCGTTGCGCCCCAGATAGTCCAGCCGCAGGGCGCCGTCCGTGCGAATCCAGCGCACGGCATCGCCGGTGCGGTAGAGGCGTTCGCCGGCGGAGCGTATGGGATGGGCCACGAACCTCGTCGCGGTGACGCCTGCGCGGTCGAAGTAGCCACGCGCCAGGCCGGGACCACCGAGGTAGAGTTCGCCGACCACTCCGACCGGCACCGGCCGCAACCAGGTGTCGAGCACGAACGCCGAGACTCCCCGGATCGGTTCCCCGATCGTCACCGGCTCCCCGGGCCGGAGATCGTCGGCGCCGGTCGCCCAGATCGTGGTCTCGGTGGGTCCGTAGTGGTTCATCAGTCGACGACCCGGCGACCACCGGGTGACGATGTCCGCGCCCGTCGCCTCGCCGACCACCGCGACGATCCGCAGCTCCGGCAGACGCGACGGGTCCATCGTGTTGAGCACCGTCGGCGTGATGATGGCGTGGGACACCCGCTCGGTCCGCAGCAGGTCCTCGAGGTCGGACCCGCCGTAGATCTCCGGCGGCGCGACGGCCAGGCAGGCGCCGGCGCTGTGCGCGACCAACACCTCCGACACGCAGGCGTCGAAGCCGGGGGACGCGACCTGCAGGACCGTCGAATCCGGTTCGACCGCAAAGGATTCCGCGTACTCGACCACCAGGTCGGCGAGGCCGCGATGGGTGACGTGGACGGCCTTCGGCCGGCCGGTGGAGCCGGACGTGAAGATCAGGTAGGCCGCGTTGTCCGGCCGGAGCGGGAGCGGGTCCCCGGTACCGAGCGGGAGCGAGTCGTCGGTACCGAGCGGTGGCGAGTCGTCGGTACCGAGCGGGAGCGAGCCGGGTCCGGTGAGGGTCAGCCACTCGACGCTGTCCGGGAGATTCGGGACGACGGCGTCGACTGTCACCCCGATCGTGGACCGCGCGTCGGCGAGCAGTTCGGCGATGCGGTAGGCCGGATTGCCCGGGTCGACGGCGACAAAGGCCGCTCCGGTCCGGGCGACCGCCCAGATCGCCACGATGAGCGCGGCCGACCGCGGGATCGCCAGGGCCACCGAGGTCTCCGGTCCGGCGCCGCGGGCGGCGAGCTCGTCGGCGAGCCGGTTGCTGCGGCGCACGAGTTCGCGATATGTCATCGTGACGCCGTCGGCGCGCACCGCCGGTGCCTGGGGGTGTCGTCGCGCGGTGTCGGCGAGGATGTCCCGGAGTAGGCGGGGCGACACGGCGGGCGGACCCTCGATCGGACAGAGGGCGGATCGTTCGGTGTCCCAACAGGATGCCAGCGTGGCGACCTTGCGGCCCGGTTCGGCGGCGATCTGGCGCAGCAACAGCACGAACCGCTCGAGCAGTACCTCGGCGGACTCCCGGTCGAGGCGGTCGACGGCGTACTTCACCACCAGTTCGTAGGTGCCGGGCCGATCGGCGGCCGGTTGGTCGGCCCGTCCGGGCCGGGGCGGGGTGACCTGGAGGCTGACCGGGTACGGGGTCGCGTCGTGGGCGGCCAGGCCGTTCCACCGCAGTCCCGCGTCGCCGAGCATGCGGTTGATCTCGTCCGGGTCGACCGGGTACGACTCCAGCACCGTGGCGGTGTCGAACATGTCGGCCACCCCGGTCACCCGCTGGAGTTCGGCGAGGCCGATGTCGCGGTGGCCGAGCATCGCCGCCTGCTCGGACTGCGCTCTCGTGAGCAGGTCGATCACCCGCTCGTCCGGGTCGAGCCGGATCCGCACCGGGAGGGTGTTGATGAACAGCCCGATCATCTGCTCGATGCCCGGGATGGAGGCGGGACGGTCGGACACCGTGTTGCCGAAGACCACGTCGGATCGGCCCGTCATGATCGAGAGCAGCATCGCCCACGCCACCTGGATCGAGGTGTTCGCGGTCACCCCGTGGGCGCGCCCGAGACCCGCGATCGCCTCCGTCGTCGCGATGTCGAGATCGAGCGCGGTCTCGTCGACCTCGGCCGTCGCGTCGCGCTCCGCGGCGCCGGTGAGTCGCGTCGGACTCTCGATGCCGGCGAGGGTCTCCTGCCACGCGCGTGCCGTGGCGTCGTGGTCGCGGGTGTGCAGCCACTGCAGGTAGTCCCGGAACGTCCTGGGTGCGGGAAGCCCGGCAGCGCCGTCGGCGTCATCGTCGGCCAGGTACAACTGCAGCAGTTCGGAGATGACGACGGGCATCGACCACCCGTCGAGGACGATGTGGTGGTTGGTGATCGACAGCAGGAACTCGTCGCCACCCGGGTTCTCGGTGTCGTGCGTCAACCGGATCAGGTGGAAACGGAGCAGCGGCGGCCGAGCCAGGTCGAAGGGGGCCGCCGACCCGGCGATGAGACGACGCAGTGCACGGTCCCGGTCGTCGGCGTCGGCGATCCCGGTGAGGTCGGAGTCCGACCAGTCGACGGTCACGTCGTCGAGCAGGATCTGCCGCGGCCCGGCGCCGGTCTCGACGAATGCGACGCGGAGACTGTCGTGCCGGGCGATCAGCGCCTGCGCCGCCCGACGCATCCGGTCCGGTTCGAGCCGCCCGCCGAGTCGCAGTTCGGCCTGCACCGTGTACCCGTCGACGGCGGCGGCGTCGTAGGTCGCGTGGAACAGCAGTCCGGACTGCAGCGCGGTCAGCGGCCACACGTCGACCATCGACGGATGGGCGGCGGTCCAGTGATCGATGTCGGCCTGGGTGGTCGAGACCAGCGGGAAGTCCGACGGCGTGTGGCCGCCGGCCGTCCCGGACCGGACGTGCTGGGCGAGACCCTTCAGGGCCTGCACCCACAGGCCGGCCAGCTCCTCGACGTCGACCCGGTCGAGCACCAGCGCGGCGTACTCCCAGCCGACGTCGAGTTCGACACCGGCCGAACCCGGTTCGGCGATCGCATTGATGTCGATGACGGCGGGCAACGCCATCCACGGGTGCCCGGTCCCGACCAACGCGTCGAAATCGCGCGCCGGCATCCACGGACCGGTGTGCTCGCCGGTCCCCATCCGGCCCAGGTAGTTGAGGCTGATCTGGGGTTCGGGCCGGTCGCCCAGTTCGTCGCGGCCGGCCGGGTCGAGATATCGGATCATGCCGTAGCCGATCCCGTGGTCGGGGGCCGCCCGCAGCTGTTCCTTGATCTGCTTGATCGCCAGTCCGGCCGACGGACCACCGGTGAGGGCGTCCTCGACGTCGACGCCGTGCAATTCGAGCCGGACCGGGAAGCGAGAGGTGAACCACCCCACCGTCGAGGTGAGGTCCGCGCCGGGTACCGCGGCCTCCTCGCGACCGTGGCCTTCGAGGGCGATCAACTCGCTGCCGTCGACCTGCCCGCGCCGACGTCGCCAGTGTGCGAGCGCCAGGGCCAGCGCGGCCAGCAACGAATCGTTGGCACCGCCGTGGAACCGCGCGGGGATGGTGGTGAGCGCCGCCTCGGTCACATCCGCCGGAATCCGCATCCGGATGCGTCCGGCGGTGGCGACGATGTCTCGATCCGGGTCGAGCGCGCGGCGTCCGAGCAACCGGTCGCCGGGCTCGAGGATCTCCGTCCATCGGTCCAGTTCGGCCGCGGCGCGCACGGGGGCCTGCTCGACGAGGCCGTGGACCCAACGGCGGACCGACGTCGTCGGCAGGCCGAGGCCCGGCACCGCGCCCCTGCGGATCTGGTGCCAGGCGGTGACGAGGTCGGCGAGGAGGATGCGCCAGGAGACCCCGTCGACGGCCAGATGGTGGATGACCAGCCACATCAGGTCGGGCGCGGTGCGGTCGGGGTGCTGCATCCACACGAACCGCACCAGGACGCCGGCGCGTGGGTCGAGTCGATCGGCCGCGGCCTGGAGGTGGCGGTCGATCTCGTCGCCGTCCCGTCGGTCGAGCCACACGTGCTCGAGCGCCTCGTCGGCGTCGACCGCACCGGGTGGGCGGACCACCACGTGGGGTTGGTCGGCGAGATCGTCGACCAGCGTGGCCCGGAGGATGTCGTGCCGGTCGAGCACCGCGCGCAGTGTGCGCACCAGTTCGTCGCGCCCGGCGGCATCCGGGAGCTCGACCAGCGCGGCCTGTCCGAACCGGTCGACGGGACCGCGTTCGAGCATCGCGTGCATGATCGGCGACAGCGGGATGGAGCCGACGGCGCCGCCGGGCAACTCGCGCAGTCCGTCGTCGTCGGAGACATCGGAAGCCATCGCGGCCAGCGCGGCGACGGTCTTGTGCTCGAACACATCCTGGGTCGTGAACGCGAGCCCGCTCGCCTTCGCCCGCGCCACGAGCTGGATGGACAGGATGCTGTCGCCGCCGAGGACGAAGAAGCTGTCGTCGGCACCCACCTCGACCACCCCGAGTACCTCGGAGAAGAGTTGCGCCAGTCGGTATTCCCGGGGAGTCGACGGCGGCCGCCCCGATCGCGCGGATGCGAACACGGGCGCGGGCAGGGCTCGTCGGTCGACCTTGCCGAACGCATTCAGCGGCAGGGCGTCGAGGATCGTGATGACGGACGGGACCAGATGCGGCGGCAGGCACTCGCGTGCGAATCGCTCCAGCTCCGCCGGTTCGACCCGCTGTCCCGTCGCCGGCACCACGTACGACGCCAGGACGGTCGCGCCGGCGAGGTTGAGCGCGGGCACGGTGACGGACTGGTCCACCTGGGCGTGCCCGGTGAGAGCGGCGTCGATCTCACCGGGCTCGATCCGGTACCCACGGATCTTCAGCTGGAAGTCGGTGCGGCCCAACAGCTCCAGCGACGGCGCGGTCCCCGCCCCGACCCAGCGGGCGAGATCGCCGGTCCGGTACATCCGTTCGCCCGGCGCGCCGTGCGGGTGGGCCACGAAACGTGCCGCGGTCTGACCGGGCAGGCGCGCGTAGCCGCGAGCCAGCCCCGGGCCGGCGAGGTACAGCTCGCCTGCGGTTCCCATCGGCACCGGTTGCAGTGCGTGGTCGAGGACCATCACCGACGTACCGCGGATGGGGCCGCCCACGGTGACGTCTGCATCGGGCTCGACCACCGCACTCGCCGCCGTGATCGTCGACTCGGTCGGCCCGTACTCGTTGATCATCGTCGCCGACCGGGTCCACCGTTCGACCACGTGCGGTGCGCATCGGTCGCCGCCGACGACGACGGTCTGCATCCGGGTCAGCGATTCCGGCTCGATGGTCGCCAGCATCGCGGGCGTGAGGGTCAGGTGGGTGACCTCCTCCTCGGCGAGCAACTGGGTGAGCCGCTCGCCGCCGATCACCTCCGGAGGCACAATCACCAGGGCGGATCCGGTTGCGAAGCAGGTCAGCAGCTGTTCCATCGACGCATCGAAGCTCGGGGAGAGCGCGTAGGAGACCCGGGACGCCGGCGCGAGGCCATAGGCGCGGGTGCGATCGGCGATGAGACTCGCCAACCCGGAGTGGGTGACCTGCACGCCCTTCGGCACGCCGGTCGAACCGGACGTGTAGGTCATGTACGCGACGTTCTCGAGCCGGGCCCGCGACGGAGCCGGCGAGTCGTCGAAGCCGCCGCCCGAGGCGCCGTCGGTGTTCCCGTCGGGCGAGAGGTCGCCGAGGTCGATCCGGACAGCCGACGGGGGCACCCGCTCGGCGAACTCGTCGACGGTGATCGCCGCACGGGCACCGCTGTCGGCGAAGATGTGCTCGATGCGCTTTCGCGGGTATTCCGGATCCACCTGCACGATCGCGGCACCGGTCTTCGCCACCGCCCAGACGGCCACGACGGTGCCCAGGGACCGTCGCAGCAGGATGGCAACCGACTCCTCCGGCGCGCAGCCCGCGGCGAGCAGGCGCCGCGCGAGGCGCGACGAGGCGGCGTCGAGTTCGCGATACGTCATCGAACGCCCGGACGCGCACACCGCGGTAGATTCTCCGTGTCGCGCAACCGTTTCGGCGAGAATGTCGGCGAGTATCCGCGGCGGGGCGCAACGCGCGCCCCGCACGGGGAGCAATGTCGCCCGCTCATGCTCGTCGAGCAAGGAGATCTGTCCCACGCGATCGTCGGACGCCCCGCCGAGGAAGGCGTGCAGGAACATCAGGAAGCGACGGTGGTGCCCGGTGAGTTCGTCCGGGGTGTAGATGTTCGGGTTGCCCTGGAAGTCGATGTGCGTGCTGCTCTTTCCCGCGCCCGGGTAGATGTTGACGAACAGATCGGACGTCGGACCCGAGGTCAATACGTGCAGCCGCCCGGTGACCTCACCCAGCACGACCTCGCTGTCGACCATCATGAGGTTCACCGCCGGCCCGAAGGACGCCGACTCGTCTCGGGCCATTCCCATGTCGGCGAAGATGTCCTCCTGCCGGTACCGCTGCCGCCGCAGAGCACTCAGCAACTCCCCCTGCACGGAGGTCACCACGTCGCCGAGCGTGCGGCCGGCGACCGGCACACGGAGCGGCACGACGTTGGCCACCATGCCGCCCGACCGGCGCAGCACGGCGGAGTGGCGACCCGAGACCGGAAGGCTGAGAAGGACTTCGGCACTGCCGGTCATCCGCGCGAGGTACGCGGCGAACGCCGCGACGACCACCGGGGTCACGCCACCTCCCTCCTGCGCGGCCGCATCGAGGAGCGCGGCCGTCTCCGCGGGAATCGGCGCGCTCACGAGGATCGGGTGCAGCGTCGGCTTGCCGTGCCGGCCGGCCAGGGTGACGACCGGCGGGGCGCCGTCGAGATGGTCGCTCCAGTACCTGCGGTCGTTGTCGTGACGAGTCGACCCGGGGTAGGACGCGTCCTGGGCGATGATGTCGGCGATGTCGCTCGCCTTCGACGGCGGCGCGGGATCGCCGCGAACGGCCGCGTTGTACAGCTCGGTGATCCGCCGGACCATCGTCACCGCGGCGAATCCGTCGAGCGCGATGTGGTGCGCCCGCAGGTACCACATGTAGTGCGCGTCCCCGACGCGGTAGACGATGCTCGTCATCAGGTCGTCGGTGAGCAGGTCGAGCGGTCTCGTGTAGTCGAGCAGCATCAGCCGGTGCGCCGTCGCGGTCGGATCGGCCTCGCCGCGCAGATCCACGGTGCTCACCGGGGCGCTCTGGGAAGCGACGTATTGCCGCGGTTCGCCATCGACGACGACCAGGCGCAGGTGCCCCGAGCCGAACTCCCGCCCGGTGATCAGGCAGACCTCCGTCAGCAACTCGGTGTCCAGTTCGCCGTCGATGTCGACGTACTGTGCCACCGAGATCGGCAGGTCACCGGCCACATGCTGGGCGAACCAGATGCCGCGCTGCGCGGCGGACAACGGAAGTGAGTCCACACCGGGATCCGGTCTCGCCGACGTGGCGGCCCCGGTCGTCTCCGTGGGATGGTCATCGGCCGGCATCCGGGTCGACGAGGAGTGCGCGGACGGGGTGACGAGATCCTTGTCTGAGATGGTCACGTGGCCTCCATGCGTTCGTATCGATCGCACTCGTCCGGGTATCAGGACCACCCGGGCACCCCCGCAGACCACGGGATGGACAATTCACAACCCGCGCGAGATCAAGCCAGATAAGCCCCCCTGGAGAGCTGTCGCCCCGTCGACAAATCGGACCATACTCCCGATTAACATTCGCCGACATCCCTTTTCGGCAAAGGTAAAACTTCAGTAAAGGCGAAGTAAAGACCAGCGATAAAACGTCTCAGAATGGTCACGGAGAATTCGATAGTCCATTCGGATGAGTTTTCCGAAAGGCGTGGATTTTCGCCCGTGTCTCTGATTTTCAGATCAACTCATTCGAAAAGCGGATGTGGATTCATTACTCACATGGAGGCTGTCAAATTACAAGAACCAGTTGTTCATTCGGGCGACCGATCAATAGGTCCATCTCGCCCGTCTCACGCAAATCGCCCAGAACAGACGGAGCTTGTTTAGGTGTCATTGCTAACGAATCGTTTATCCATGTTCAGCGTTTGGCGCCGGACCGGACTCATCGGAAATGCGGCGCCGATGTCGACGACTCGGAACCAGATGATCGTCGACGTCATTCGCTGAGACGACACGACTGATGAACGACAAAAAGCGAACGCAGCTGCCCTGGGTCAGCCACGTTGCGGGGCCGGCCGGTTGCGCGTCAACCGAGCCGAGGCGGTTGCGGTCCCCGGCCCCACGGGGTGCCACCCGACCGCCCGGGCCAGGCCCTGCGGGGGCATCCCGCTCGAGATGGTCTCGTGTTCGCCGATGACGTAGGTCTCGTGCCAGATCCCGACCGAGTCGGTGTCGGCGAGCTCGCGATTGAACCACCGCCACATGGACAGATGCGGGGCGTCGGGGTCGGACGCGAACCGTCGGAGATCGTCGGCGCTGCGCCAGTACGACAACACCATCGGCGAACCGCCCAGATAGAGGCGCGCGTCGAGCATGCCCGCATCCGGTCGGCGACGGAGGTGGATCAGCATCCGGGACATCGACGTCAGCACCGGCAACCAGGCGCGTACCCGCCAGGGTCGCGTCAACCGCATCCCGATCAAGAACAGCGTCGTGCCCGGGGGCGGGGCGTCGTTGGTCATGCGGGCGGCTCGGCGAGCGGACATGAGACCTCCAGACCATTTTGTAACGTCGTTACGAAACGATGTTATGAAACGATTGCGGACATGGCAAGACCCCGATCCCACACCGAAGACGTCCGTGTCCGGCTCCTCGACGAGGCGGTTCGCATGGTGGCCGCCGACGGCATCGGTGCGCTGTCGGTGCGGGAGGTCGCTCGCGCTGCCGACACTTCCACCACCGCCGTCTACTCGCTGTTCGGCAACAAGGAGGGCCTGTCCCGCGCGATCCTGGTGCGGGCCTTCGATTCGTTCGCGCGGGCCCAGCGGTCCGCGAGCGTCGCCGCAACCGACCCGGCGACGCTCGCCGGACTGGGGGTCGCCTACGTCGGGTGGGCGCTCGAGAATCCGCGCCTCTACGAGCTGATGTTCATCGACGTGCTCGCCGGGGTCGAGCGCACCGAGGAGACCCGCTCGGCCGCGACCCGTGCGATCACGCCGTTGCGCGAGGGAGTCGAGCGAGCCATCTCCTCGGGCGCACTCCGCGCCGCGGACATCGACACCGTCGTCGCATCGTTGTGGGCCCAGGTGCACGGCATGGCCATGCTCCTGCTGTCGGGCAACTACCCGGACGGTGCCGACCCGGTGGCTGCGGCGACGGCGGTCATCGACGGATGGCGTCCTGCTCGCGCCTGACCGCGGCGGGGCCGGAGGACCACTAGGGTGTCGGTATGGCAGGGCGCAGCATGGATTTCGACCCCATCGCCGAAGCACGGGAGAACTGGACCCAGGCGGGGTGGGGCGAGGTCGCCGACGGCATGGTCGCGGTGACGTCGGTGATGCGCGCCCATCAGATCCTGCTCGCCCGTGTCGAGGCCGCCCTGCGTCCGTTCGATCTCAGCTTCTCCCGCTTCGAACTGCTCCGCCTGCTGGCGTTCTCGCGTCAGGGGTCCTTGCCGATCACCAAGGCCAGTGACCGGCTCCAGGTCCACGTGACCAGCGTGACCCACGCGATCCGTCGCCTCGAGGAGGGCGGGCTCGTCCGCCGCGTCCCGCACCCCACCGATGGACGTACCACGCTCGTCGAGATCACCGAACTCGGCCGCAAGACGGTGGGCGACGCCACGGAGACCCTCAACCGCGAGGTGTTCGGCAACGTCGGCATGTCCGACGACGAGATGACCGGCCTCGTCGGCGCCATCCAGTCACTTCGCAAGCACAACGGGGACTTCTGAAACGGCGCGCGGAATCCGTATGACGTCGTGCCCGGAATCCGGGTTCGACGTCATACGGATTCGCTCAGCTGCTCGGCGTTGGAACCGCGCGGTGATCGTCTGCGTCGAAACCCCATGGACCTCGCCGAACTGACCGCCCGCCGAGACGGCGTGTTCTCCACCCGCGAAGCGCGTGATTGCGGTGCGAGCTCGTCGACGATCCAACGCAAAGTCGCTGCCGGCGAGTGGAAAGCGGTAGCACGCGGGGTGTACCTCGTCGCCGGGCACCACCGCACAGCCCGGGCTCAAGCCCGCATCGAGGTCCTGTCGGTGCACAACATGGCGGTACTCGGCGGACCAGCGGCCGCCTGGTGGCTCGGACTGCACGACACCGAACCCCGAAAACACCTCGTCTACACCCCGACCCGCGGCAGCGCCCGACGCTCGTCCGCGACCGCGGTGGTCAGGTTCCGGCGACTACACGACGACGACATCACCGAGCATCAAGGTCTCCGAACAACGAGCGCCGCGCTGACCGTCCTCGACGCCTCCCTCGACCTCGGGATCAGCATCCTCGATTCAGCACTACTCAGCACCCGCGTCACCCTCGACGCTCTCCGCGCCGCCCACGACCGCTACCCCAACCGGCACGGAGCACCGCGCGTCGCTGCCTATCTGAAACTCCTCGGCGACGGAGCACGATCGGAAGCCGAACGACTCACCACCGAACTGCTGACCGCCGCTGGGATCTCCGGCTGGATGCCGAACATGCCCGCCTACGGCTACGTCATCGATTTCGCCTTTCCCGACAGGAAGGTCGCAGTCGAAATCGACGGCTTCTCCTTCCACCGTGACGCCGCGGCCTTCCAGCGCGACCGCACCAAGCGCAACCTGCTCACCGCCAACGGATGGACTGTCCTCAACTTCACGTGGACCGACCTCGTCGACCGGCCCGCCCAGGTCGCCGCGGACGTCAGGGCCGTGCTCCGACGAGCGGCCGCCTGAAACGCGTATGACGTTGTGCCCGGAAACCGGGCACAACGTCATACGGATCTCGTGAGGTCGGCGAACGACCTAGTGAAGCGACGTGATGATCGCGCTGAAGTCGAGGTCCGCGTGCTGTTCGGCGAAGCCGCGGTAGAGCTGTGCGGCGTGGGTGCCCAACGGCGCACGGGCGCCGGTGCTGGCGACGGCGTCCATCGCAAGACCGAGGTCCTTGTTCATCAGGGCGGTCGCGAAGCCCGGCTTGAAGTCGTTGTTCGCCGGCGAGGTCGGGACCGGCCCGGGAACGGGGCAGTTGGTCTCGACAGCCCAGCAGTTGCCGGTGGCGCCGGTGATCACGTCGTAGAGCGCCTGGTCGTCGAGGCCCAGCTTCTGGGCGAGCACGAAGGCCTCCCCCACCGCGATCTGCTGGACGGCGAGCACCATGTTGTTGCACACCTTGGCGGCCTGGCCGGCACCCGCGGCACCGCAGTGGATGATCTTGCCCGCCATCGGATCCAGGGTCGTGCGCGCTGCGGCGAAGGCCTCGTCCTCGCCGCCGACCATGAACGCCAGGGTGCCGGCGACGGCACCCTTCACCCCACCCGAGACCGGGGCGTCGACCTGTGCGAAGCCGTGCTCGGTGGCGCGCTGGTGGATGTCCCGCGCGTCGTCGACCGAGATCGTCGACGAGTCGATGAACAGGGCTCCGGTCGGAGTTGCCGGCAGGATCTCGTCATACAGCTTCTTCACGATGCCGCCGTTCGGCAGCATCGTCACCACGACCTCGGCGGCGGACACGGCCTCGATGGCGGCCGGGAAGGTCTCGATGCCGTTGTCCTGCGCGGTCTTCACCGCCTCGGGTACCGGATCGAAACCGCGGACGGTGTGACCGGCTTTCACCAGATTGGCGGCCATCGGGCCACCCATGTTGCCGAGGCCGAGGAAGGCGATCGTCGTCATTGTCTCTGCTTCCTACGAAAGTGGTTGTCTAAAGCGAAGTGTCAGCTGTCCCGGTAGCGGGTCGCGATCGAACGGCCGAGCACGACCCGCATGATCTCGTTGGTCCCCTCCAGGATGCGGTGCACACGGAGGTCGCGGACGATTTTCTCGATTCCGTACTCGGTGAGATACCCGTATCCGCCGTGCAGCTGTAGCGCCTGGTCGGCGACCTCGTAGCAGGTGTCGGTGACGAAACGCTTCGCCATCGCGCACTGTTCGACCTTGTCGGGCGCGCCGTCGTCGAGCGCCGTCGCCGCCTGCCACAACATCAGCCGGGACGCCTGCAGCGAGGTGGCCATGTCGGCGAGGGTGAACCGGATGGTCGGCTCGTCGATGAGCGCGTTGCCGAACGCGCGGCGACTCGCGACATAGGCCGCCGCCTTGTCGAAGGCGGCTTGCGCCCCACCGAGCGACGACGCCGCGATGTTGATGCGGCCGCCGTTCAGACCGTTCATCGCGATGCCGAACCCGATGCCCTCGGTGCCACCGAGGAGGTTGCCCGCGGGCACCCGCACCTCGTCGAGGATGACCTGGGCTGTGGGCTGCGCATGCCAGCCCATCTTGTGCTCCTGGGCCCCGAAACTCAGTCCGGGCGAGTCCTTCTCGACCAAGAACGTGGAGATGCCCTTGGGTCCGGCGTCACCGGTGCGCGCCATGATGACGTAGAGGTCCGACGACCCGGCCCCGGAGATGAACTGTTTGACCCCGGTGAGCACGTACTCGTCGCCGGACCGCTCGGCACGCGTGGCGAGCGCCGCCGCGTCGGAGCCGGCACCCGGCTCGGTCAGGCAGTAGCTCGCCACCGTCTCCATCGTGGCCAGGCGCGGCACCCAGGTCGAACGCTGTTCGTCGGTGCCGTACTCGTCGACCATCCACGTGCACATGTTGTGGATGGACAGGAACGACGCGACGGCCGGATCGGCGTACGCCAGTTGCTCGAAGATGCGCACCCCGTCGAGGCGCCGCAGGCCACTGCCGCCGGCGTCCTCCGAACAGTAGATGGCACCCATCCCGAGTTCCGACGCCTCACGCAACTCGTCGACCGGGAAGTGGTTCGTGGCATCCCATTCGAGCGCGAACGGCGCCAGTTTCTTGGCCGCGAAACCCGCCGCGGTCTCGACGATGACACGTTCGTCACCGTCGAGCCGGGCGAGTGCGGCGTCGGCGAAAGTCGTCAACGCCGATCAGTCCATCGTCGGGATGACGAATTCGGCGCCGTCCTTGATGCCCGACGGCCACCGCGTCGTGACCGTCTTGGTCTTGGTGTAGAACTGGATCGACGCCGGGCCGTGCTGGTTGAGGTCGCCGAAGCCCGAGCGCTTCCATCCGCCGAAGGTGTAGTACGCCACCGGAACCGGGATCGGCACGTTCACGCCGACCATGCCGACGTCGACGCGGGCCGTGAAGTCGCGGGCGGCGTCGCCGTCCTGGGTGAAGATCGCGACACCGTTGCCGTACTGGTGGTCCGACGCCAGCGCGAGGGCCTCCTCGTAGTCGCCGGCACGCACGATCGACAGGACCGGTCCGAAGATCTCCTCGGTGTAGATGGTCATGTCCTTGGTGACGTGGTCGAACAGGGTCGGGCCGATGAAGAAGCCCTTCGAGATGTCCTCGTCGCCGAAGGTCTGCTCGTTGTTGGCGCGCTCACGTCCGTCGATGACGACCTCGGCACCTTCCTCGGCACCCTTGTCGATGAACCCGCGGACCCGCTCGAGGGCGGCGGCGGTGACCAGGGGGCCGTAGTCGGCCTTGGGGTCCAGGCTGTGACCGACGCGCAGTGCGTTGACCCGGTCGATCAGCTTGGCGCGCAACCGGTCTGCGGTCTGCTCGCCGACCGGGACCGCGACGCTGATCGCCATGCAGCGCTCACCGGCGCTGCCGTAGCCCGCACCGATCAGCGCGTCGACGACCTGGTCGAGGTTGGCGTCGGGCATGATGATCGCGTGGTTCTTGGCGCCACCGAAGCACTGTGAGCGCTTCCCGTGGGCGGCCGCGGTCGAGTAGATGTACTGCGCGATGTCGGAGCTGCCGACGAAGCCGAGCGCCTTGACGTCCGGGTGGGTCAGCAGCGCGTCGACCGCTTCCTTGTCGCCGTGGACGACCTGGAACACGCCGTCGGGCAGGCCGGCTTCGGTGAACAGCTCGGCGAGACGCACCGGCACGGACGGATCGCGCTCGCTGGGCTTGAGGATGAAGGCGTTGCCGCACGCGAGCGCGGGCCCGGCCTTCCAGAGCGGGATCATCGCCGGGAAGTTGAACGGGGTGATGCCCGCGACGACCCCGAGCGGCTGACGGATGGAGTGCACGTCGATGCCGCCGCCGGCACCCGCGGTGAACTCACCCTTGATGAGGTGCGGGATGCCGATCGCGAACTCGATTACCTCGACGCCGCGCTGGATGTCGCCGAGCGCGTCGGCGTGGGTCTTGCCGTGCTCGAGCGACAGCGTGGTCGCGAGCTCGTCGGCGTTCTTGTTCACCAGGTCGACGAACCGCATGAGGACACGGGCGCGGCGCTGCGGGTTCCAGGCGGCCCACTCCTTCTGCGCGGCCGATGCGGTCGCGATCGCGGCGGCGACCTCGTCGGTGGACGCCAGCGGAACCTGGGACTGCACGGCGCCGGTGCTCGGATTGAAGACGTCGGCGAAGCGACCGCCCTCGGCGGTGACGCGCTTGCCGTTCAGGTAGTGCGGGATCGAGGAGACAGCAGGAGCGGACACGGAGATCACCTTCGACTTCGTTGGGGGTATGGCCGGTATCACCATATAGTAGGACATCCAAGTATTTCTTCCAACCCCTCGCCACCAGCGATTTCGCGCCGACGAGCCGGTTAGGCTACCCTCGCTTAGCGAAAACGCCGACGTCGAGAGGAGTTCACATGTCGGTCGTCATCCTCTACGGAACCGAAACCGGGAACGGTGAGCTCGTCGCCGACGCCATCGCCGACACGCTGGCCTCCGACCACGATCCGTCGATCTACGACATGAGCGAGTACGCGGTCGAGGACCTCGACCCCGAGGACTTCCTCGTCATCGTGTGCTCGACCTACGGCGAAGGCGAGCTGCCGACCGGTGCCGAGCCCTTCGCCGACGAACTCGAGAGCGTGAACCCGGACCTCACCGGTCTCCGCTTCGCGGTCTTCGGTCTCGGGGACTCGATCTACGACACGTTCAACCGCGGCGGCGAGATCGTCGCCGAGATGCTCACCAAGCGCGGCGCGGTCCAGGTCGGCGAGCACGCCCGCCACGACAACTCCTCGCCCATCAAGCCGGCGAAACAGGCCGCCGAGTGGGCCGAGGGAATCTCCCAGGAGATCTGAGCACGCCTGACGTCGACGCGGCCGGTCAACCCGCTGGTCGCGACGTCGCGCCCGCCGCCGGGCCCGCGTCGGCTGCGGCGGACTCCTCCGCCGCCACGGCCTGCTCGTATCCGCGCACGGCCGACAGCTTCGCGAGTTCGCATACGGCGCGCACCATGATCGCGAGCACGATCCCCAGGAACAGCGCGGTCGGTACCGATACCTTCAGGTTCTCACCGAGCAGCAGCACACCGAGCACCATCGCGACGGCCGGCTCGGCGACGGTCATCGACGGGAACGACGTCTGCAGATCACCGGCCCCGAACCCCATCTGCTGGGCGAGGATGGCGCAGACCACCACCAGCACGAAGAGATAGATCTCGGGGTGGACGAAGGTACGCCAGAAGTGGTGCGTGATCTGGTAGATCACGGTCTTCACCAGCAACGCCGACACGCCGAACAGGATGCCGGCGACGAGCCCGTAGAACAGTGCCTTGTAGTGCGGACTCGAGCGGTGGGCGAGGATCACCAGCGCGACCACGACGCCGATGACCGCTCCCACGGTGCCCCACAGCAGGAGAGCATCGGGGCGTCGCATCGACGGTTCGGGACGCGCCACGATCAGGAACGTCACCACGCACGCGACGAGAACCCCGCCCCAGGCCCACTCGATGCGGGCCGGATGTCGGTGATCGGCCCACGCCTCGAGCGGAAGGGCGAACAGCACGGCGAGGACGACGAGGGGTTGCACGAGGAGGATCGAGCCGAGTCCGAGTGCCGAGGCCTGCAAACCGAAGCCGCACAGCGCGATCGCCGCTCCGGCCCACCATCCCGGGGTGATCGCACCGTTGACCCGGGAGGCGCGCTGGCGCAACACGGTACCGGCGGCGATCAACAACGCGGCCAGCACCGCGAGGAGCGCGGGTACCCAGGTGTGCACGATCCCCAGGGTAACGGCGGTGAGCCGCGGTCGCGGTCCCGGCCGGGGTCGCCCCGGGCGACATCGACGGTGTCGTAACACCAACGGCCTGCCCGGACAACGTAGATTCGAACCCATGCGTTATCGGTCAGATCTGGAACGACTGGCCACCCTCGACGCCGCCGCGATCGAGGTGGCCTGCACCGACTGCACCTCGGTGGGTGAGCTCATCGACTGTGCCGTGGACGAGTACCTGGAGTTCGACGTCGCCGCCGACGAGGCCGAGGCCCGCGGTCACGACGAGCACGCGGCCTACCTCCGCCAGGAGGCCGCCGCCTGGCGCGCGACCGTGCGGGTCCTGCGGATGATCGGCGCCGAGTCGGGGTCCGAATCCCACGCCCGGGACCGTGGCCGGCACGGCGCCGCATGAGCCGGACCCGCACGCTGGTCCTGATGCGGCACGGCAAGTCGGGTTATCCGCCCGCGACGCCCGACCACGACCGTCCGCTGGCCGAGCGCGGCGATCGGCAGGCCGCCCTCGCCGGGCGCTGGATGGCCGATGAGGGCCTGCGGATCGACGCGGTGCTGTGCTCGACATCGACGCGAACGCGCCAGACGCTCGCCCGAACCGGCATCGATGCGCCCGTGACCTTCGTCGAGGACATCTACGGCGGCGCGCCCGAGGAGATCCTGGAGGCCCTCCGCGTCCACGCGCCCGCCGACGCGCGGACGGTCCTCGTCGTCGGCCATGAGCCCGGGATGCCGTCGACCGCACTGACGCTCGATCCGCACGGGTACATCGAACGCTTCCCCACCTCGGCTTATGCGGTCGTCGGCATCTCCCACGAGTGGGACCGGATCGGGAT
The DNA here is from genome assembly GCF_042668985.1 of Gordonia sp. NPDC057258. Lineage (NCBI taxonomy): Bacteria > Bacillati > Actinomycetota > Actinomycetes > Mycobacteriales > Gordoniaceae > Gordonia > Gordonia sp. NPDC057258. The sequence continues at coordinate 179,036 of NZ_JBHUXZ010000004.1, read as the reverse complement.
GGCCCCGGACCCCGAAGCCCACCTCGTCGGCGTGCGGATCCCACGCGAGGAGTGACCGATGGCGCACACTGGGACCATGCGTGAGATCCAGCGAACCATCATCGACGCCCTCGCCGTGAAGCCCTCGATCGACCCCGGCGAGGAGGTGGAGCGGCGGGTCGGATTCCTCGTCGACTACCTCCGCGCCACCGGCGCCAAGGGTTACGTACTCGGCATCTCCGGCGGCGTCGACTCCAGCCTGGCCGGGAAGCTCGCCCAGCTCGCCGCCGAACGCATCCGGTCCGACGGCGGTGACGCGACCTTCATGGGCGTGCGGCTGCCCTACCGCGTGCAGCACGACGAGGACGACGCGGCCGCGGCCCTCGAGTTCATCGGCGCCGACGAGGTCGTGACCGTCAACGTGGCACCCGGCGTGGATGCCCTCGACGACGAGATCGAACAGGCCACCGGCACCCGGCTCACCGACTTCACCAAGGGCAACGCCAAGGCGCGGCACCGCATGGTCGCGCAGTACGCCCTCGCCGGTGACCGCGGATTGCTGGTGATCGGCTCCGATCATGCGTCCGAGAACGTCACCGGCTTCTTCACCAAACACGGCGACGGTGCGGCCGACGTGCTGCCGCTTTCCGGCCTGAACAAGCGGCAGGGGCGTGCCCTCCTGCGCCACCTGGATGCGCCGCAGCAGCTGTGGGAGAAGGTCCCGACCGCCGACCTGCTGGACGAGAAGGCCGGACAGACCGACGAGGACGAACTCGGCCTGCGCTACGACGACATCGACGACTACCTCGAGGGGCGCGAGATCCCCGAGGACGCGGCGGAGAAGATCGAGGCGGCCTGGCACCGCAACCGGCACAAGCGCACCACCCCCGTCGAGGTCGACGACACGTGGTGGCGGTCCTAGCGCTGCACCCGGCCGGCGCGTTCGGCGGACCCCGCACGACGGCCTGTCCGCGATTAGGGTGTCGGAGTGTCTGTCTACGCAAACGGATTCGCCCGCGTCGCCGGAGCCGTACCTGTCCTGACGCTCGCCGAACCCGCGGTCAACGCCGCGCGCACCGTCGAACTGGCGACGCAGGCCGCTGACGACGGCGCCTGCCTGGTCGTCTTCCCCGAACTCGGGCTGTGCGGGTACAGCGTCGACGACCTCTTCCACCAGGACGCCCTCCTCGACGGTTGCCGCACCGCGCTCGACGACATCGTGACGGCCAGTGCCGGGCTCAAGCCGGTTCTCTGCGTCGGACTACCGATGCGCGTGGGTGACGGCCTGTACAACTGCGCCGCCGTGATCCACGACGGCGCGGTCCTGGGGGTGGTCCCGAAGTCGTACCTGCCGAACTACCGCGAGTTCTACGAGCAGCGCTTCTTCGCCGCGGCGCGCGACGCGGTCCCCACGACCGTGCGGTTCGGCGACGTCGAGGTCCCGTTCGGTGCCGATCTCGTCTTCGAGGCCCGCGATCTGCCGGGTTTCGCACTGTTCGTCGAGATCTGCGAAGACGGCTGGGTGGCGATCCCACCGAGTACGTGGGCGGCTCTCGGCGGCGCGACCGTGCTGGCCAACCTGTCGGGCAGCCCGGTCACCATCGGCAAGGAGAGCTACCGCACCAACCTGTGCACCGGGCATTCCGCGCGGACCATCTCGGCCCACGTGTACGTCGCTGCCGGTTACGGCGAGTCGACCACCGACCTCGCCTGGGACGGCGATGCCCTCATCACCGAGAACGGTTCGCTCCTCGCCCGCAGTGAACAGTTCGCGACGATCGACCAGATCATCACCGCCGACATCGATCTCGACCGCCTGCGGCAGGAACGCATGCGGATGATCAGCCTCCGGGACCAGGTCGGCGATCACTCCGAACGCTTGAAGTCTCTGCGTCGCATCGGTTTCGACTTCGGAGACCTGTCCGACGACGATGTCGTCCGGCGGGTGGTCCCCCGGTTCCCTTATGTCCCAGCGGATTCCGCCGACCGCGACGAACGCTGCGCAGAGGTCCGATCCATCCAGGTCCAGGGCCTGGCCCAACGACTGCGCTCGACGGGTCTGGAGAAGATCGTCATCGGGGTGTCCGGTGGCCTGGACTCGACGCTCGCACTCCTCGTCGCGGTCGACACCTTCGACCGGCTCGGCCTGCCGCGCACCAACATCCTCGGTTACACGATGCCCGGCTTCGCGACCGGCGGCCCGACGCTGCGACGCGCCCACGCGCTGATGAACTCACTCGGGGTGAGCGGCGCGGAGATCGACATTCGGCCGTCCTGCGAGCAGATGCTCGCCGACCTCGACCATCCGTACGCGCGCGGCGAGAAGGTCTACGACGTCACCTTCGAGAACGTGCAGGCCGGTGAGCGGACCTCACACCTGTTCCGGCTCGCGAACGCCAACGGTGCCATCGTGCTCGGGACCGGCGACCTCTCCGAACTCGCGCTCGGATGGTGCACCTACGGCGTCGGCGACCAGATGTCGCACTACAACGTGAACGGGTCGGTGCCGAAAACGCTGATCCAGCATCTGATCCGGTGGATGATCACCAGCGGACACCACACCGCCGAGACCACCGAGACGCTCGTCGAGATCCTCGACGACGTCATCTCCCCCGAACTCGTCCCCGCCGGCGACGACGGCCGGATCCAGAGCACCGAGGACACGGTCGGCCCCTACGAACTGCACGACTTCTTCCTCTATCACCTGACGCGCTTCGGTTATCGCCCGAGCAAGATCGCCTATCTCGCGCGCCAGGCGTGGGGTGACCGCAGCCGTGGCCCGTGGTCGGATCTGCTGACCGAGGACAAGCGCAACGAGTACGACACCGCGACCATCGAGCACTGGCTCGAGGTGTTCCTGAAGCGGTTCATGGGCAACCAGTTCAAGCGCTCGGCGATGCCCAACGGCCCCAAGATCGGATCGGGCGGGTCGCTGTCCCCGCGCGGCGACTGGCGTTCACCCTCGGATGCGTCGGCGCGGGTCTGGCTCGACGAACTCGCCGGGGGCTAGTGCGGCGGGTGGTCGCGCCCTGCGCAAGCTCCGGCCCGCTCCTCAGTACCTGCGGCCGGGCGGCCGTCGTGGACTACGAAGAACCCCCTTGAGGGTCCACATCTCAGCTCCCTGAGGTGCGAGCGAAGCGAGCCACGAAGGGCTCCGCAGCCTGTGTCACTGGGCCCTTCGTGGCTCGTCGCTGGCGCTCCTCGCACCTCAGGGAGCAATGGTTATGTCGTTCTCTCGGGTTAGCGAGCAGGGGGTGGTCGCACCCTCCGCAAGCTCCGGCCGCTCCTCGGAGAACAGAACGTGGCCAGGGGTCATGCGGTTCTCTCGGATCAGTCGCAGGCGGCCAGCAGCTGCTTGATCTCGTCGTCGAAGGCGTTCGCGATGGCCCACGGGTCCGGGGTCTGATCGGTACAGCCGACGATGCCGATGTTGAGGTTGCCGTCGGCGGAGAAGACCGTGATGTTGAGTCCCAGGCCATGCATGATCGGGCCCAGCGGGTAGACGCCGGTCACGCGCGCGCCGAGGAAGTACAGCGGGAAATCCGGGCCGGCGACGTTGGACACCAGGACGTTGAACACCGGCGGATGCGCCGACGCCCAGTTGCGGTCGCCGTAGATCTTCATCGCGGTGGACAGTGTCGTACCGGGAGCGAACTGCGCCCAGGACCGCAGGATGTTCGCGTCGATCTCGGCGTGGTGCTCCTTCGAGGTCCGGCTCAGCTCTGCCTGCTTCCGCAGCCGCGCGACCGGGTCGGGCTCGTCGGAGGATAGCAGGGTGAACATGCCGGTCACCTTGTTGGTGCCCTCGACGACGAGGTCCTTCTCGTCGGCGCCGTGCACCGAGACCGGGACCATCCCCACCAGCGGACGATCGGGGAGCTCGTCGTGGCCGAGCAGGTAGGTGCGCAGCGCCCCGCCGACCATCGCGAGCACGACGTCGTTGAGCTTCACCTCGAAGTGGTCTTTCACCCGCTTCACATCGTCGAGCGAGAGCTGGGTGACGGCGATGCTGCGGTGCGGCGTGATGGGTGCGTTGAACCGAGTCCGCGGGGCACGGAACGGTGCGGGCATCGCCGAATCCTGTTGTGCCCGACGGAACCAGCCGACAGGCACGCTCAACGTGCGGGGGAGCAGCTTGGCCATGGCGAGGGGCCGCTGCACGAAGTAGTTGACCGCGCCGCCGGCGGCCATCGCGACGCGCGACGACGGGCCGGCCGACTCCCCCACTTTCTCGGCGTCGAGATCCGGCGGTTCGGGCGTGAGCGTGCACATCTGGGCGAGCATCTCGGCGCCCGTCACACCGTCGGTCCCGGCGTGGTGCATGCGCAGCATCGCGCAGACCCGGCCGTCGGCGAGACCCTCGATGATCCACAGCTCCCACAACGGCTTGCCGCGGTCGAGCGTCTGCCCGGCCAGATGACCGCACAATTCGGCGACCTCGCCGGCGCCGCCGGGGGCCGGCACGCCGACCCGGTGCACGTGCCGCTCGATGTCGAAGTCGTCGTCCTCGATCCACACCGGGTGGTCGATGTTGAACAACGAGTTGTCGAGTTTCCGCCGGAACGCGGGTATGGCAGCGATGCGTCGTTCCATCTCGGCGCGGAGTTTGTCGAAGCGGTAGCCGCCCGGCATGGTGCTCGGATCGATCTCGAACAGACCGATGACATGCATCAGTTGCGAGCGTGTCTCGAGGTAGAGAAACGATGCGTCCAGTCCGCTCAAGCGCTGCATGGGATTCGCCTTCCCTCGACGTCGGGCACCCGACCCCGTGGGCACCCCACGCCATCATGCCGCACGTGACGACCCCGGCGGGGTCGGTTCCGGCACAGCCGTGACGGCGTCGAGATGCCAGATGATCCCGGCTCAGAGCGGCAGCGAGTCGATCATGTCCAGAATGTCCTGTCCATCCGTTTCGAGGACGACGATCATGGCCAGCTCGCGCGACGCGTCGTCGGTGATCTTGAAGACCCCGCGTCCGTTCTCGTCGATCAATCCCGTCCCGTGCCGCCACCGCACCGGCCGCGACGTCGCCGAGGAGCGCGAGTACTCCGCGTTCAGCGCATCTCGGGATGCGAACCAGAACACCCCGAAGGGGCGGTCGACCGAGCCCGCGGCACATCGGACGACGAACACGGTGCGCACCTGACCCGCTCCGGTCTCCGACGGCCCGACCTCGTCGCGACCGCCGGAGTATCGGCGGATGCACTCGGTGTTCATCCACTGCGCCGCGGTGTCGGGGGCCTGCGGGAGCAGCTCCGGGAACTGCGCCACCAGCGGCGCGAACTCCCCCCAGCTCGCGCCCGTCCGGACCTGCTGCACGGGCCCGGGCTCGGAGTACACACCCCCGCGGATCGCGACGACCCGGTAATCGTGTTCTCCGGCAGGCACACTCACGTCCTCAGCCGAGGTCTCGGGTCCCTGGTGGACGACGTAGCCGCCGCCGCGGAGCAGCTGATAGGCCGACGCCCCGGCGACCGGGTCCCACGACGCGACCACCCGTCCCGGTCGCGCCTGCAGGGTCAGGCCGCCGGGGGTGTCCGGCGCGTCGGGCGCGGTCACCGACCGGACCACGACGAAGCCGCCGACCGCGACCACGGCGGCGACGAGCACGATCAGCCCGATCAGCCACGGGCCCGACTCGAAACGGCGCCGCGAGCTCGGTGTCGTGGTGGGGGACGTCGAGGGTGTCGGTGAAGTCATCAGATCGGCAGCCTTCTCAGGACGTCGCCGGCTGCGGCGGCGGGCTCACCCGGGACGACCACCCACACCACCGACCGGGCGTGGTCGCCGTCGTCGAAGGTGAGGATCGCCTGCCCCTGATCCCGCTGCTTGTCCGACAGGTACAGCGTGCCGGTGTGCCCCTGCGCGGTGGTGTAGTCGACGCCGCGGAGGTCGTGGGCGGTCACCTTCGCCGCCGCGACCGCTTCCTCCGGGGTCTCGTAGGTGTCGACGATCACCTGATACGCCGCCACACCCGGGTCCGACGGCCGCCCGCTGTCGTCGCCGGTCGCGGCGTCGGCGTCGCGGGTACACGACACGGTGCGTTTGCTCGACGAGAACGCGAGATCGCCGTCCTCGCCCCAGCAGCGCATCGCGTCGAAGCCGTTGGTGCTCAACGGCGTGGCCGGGATCAGGTCGTGGTACAGGTCGGCGATGGGCTGCAACTCGCCCCATGTCAGGAAGACATCGACCTGTTCGGAGTTCCGGGAGAAGTCCGACACCCGGCCGCCGTCATGCGCGGCGACCTGATACGTGTACATGCCGGGCACCGGCCGGGGCGCAGTGAACTCGGTGGCGGGCCCGGAATAGATCACGTCCTCGTTCTGGGTGACCACGTAGTCGGTGGCCCCGGCCACGCCGTTCCAGGTCAGTTCGACAGCGGTGGTCGTGACCTCCACGTCCGGGGGATCGGGGGTGTCCAGGGAGGTGGCCGACATGCGTGCGAAACCGATTCCGGCGCCGAGGATCCCGGCGACGAGCACCGCCACGATGGCGATCGCGGCGAGGTGGCGAGGCCGGCGGACGGAAGTGGGTTGCGTCGCATCGTCATCGGATGGCCAAATCTGCGACGGACCCGGTTGCACAGGCGGTGGCGTGTATCCCGTGCTCCCCGCGATGCCGGCGCCGACGTGCCGGAACCCCGGGCTCGGTTCCGGACCGGCCGGCGCGGGCCGGGCGGGGGTCCCGGCCGGGGGCTCGGTCGGGGGCTCGGTCGGGGGCTCGGGCCGGATCGCCGGGCCGATGAGCGTTGCGCGGGAATCGAAGACGTCGGCGAGCGCGGCGGCGAACTCCCCCGCCGTCGGGTGACGACGACCCGGCTCCTTGGCGATCGCCCGCGCGAGCACGGCGTCGACCCCGGCGGGCAGCGCCCGGTTGCGGGCGCTCGCCGACGGGGGTTCGTGATGCATGTGCGCGGTCATCAGTCCGTGCAGCGACGGCGAATCGAACGGCGGTGCACCGGTGAGGAGTTCGTACGCAGTGGCAGCGAGCGAATAGATGTCGCTCCGGCCGTCGACGCGCAACCCCTCGATCTGCTCCGGCGAGGCGTAGCGCATGGTCCCGATGGTGATCCCGGTACCGGTCAGGTGGGTCACCTCGTCGAGGACCTGGGCGATGCCGAAGTCGGTGAGCTTGACGGCCTCCGGGGCGCTGTCGGTGTCGCCGTCCGCGCCCGGCGTGATGAGGATGTTGGCCGGTTTGATGTCCCGGTGCATGACGCCGCGCCGGTGCGCCGCGTCCAGACCCGCCGCCGCCCCGGCGATGATCGTGCACGCGAGACCGGGGTCGAGGGGCGACTCCCGGGCGAGCATCCGGGCCGCGTCGGTACCCGGCACGTACTCCATCGCGATCCACAGCAACTCGTCGAAGACGCCACGGTCGTAGACGGCCACGATGTTGGGATGGTGCAGCGGAGCGACGATGTCGGCTTCGCGTTCGAACCGCGCGCGGAAGACCGGGTCCGTGGCGTGGACCGAGCGGAGCACCTTCAGGGCGTCGGCGCGCGGCAGCCGGGGATGCGCGGCCTGATAGACCTCGCCCATGCCGCCGCGTCCGAGCACGTCGAGGACGCGGTAACCCGCGATCAGGTCCCCTACCTGGTACATGACGTCCTCACCGATCCGTGTGCGGTGGCTGTGCTGGGGACGAATGGTACCGATTGTCGCGAAACGCGGTGGACCACACCGGTGCGGACTCTACGATCGGCGGCGATGGAAACCACCGAGAACCCGACCCCGACGACCGCCGAATTCACCCCGGCAGAGCTCGACGAGGCCTTCGCACAGTTCCAGCGCACGGTCGCCGAGATCGCTGTGAGCCGGGACTGGGATCGCTATGCCGAACTGTTCACCGAAGACGCCGACTACATCGAGCACGCCCTGGGCACCATGCGCGGCCGCGAGGAGATCCGGACCTGGATCTGGCGGACGATGACGTCGTTCCCCGGCAGTCACATGACCGGGTTCCCTTCGCTGTGGCATGTGGTCGACGCGCCGACCGGCCGGGTCATCTGCGAAGTCGACAACCCGATGCGCGATCCGGGCGACTCGACGCACATCACCGCCACCAACATCACCATCCTCACCTACGCCGGCGACGGCCGGTGGAGTCGTGAAGAGGACGTCTACAACCCGATGGAGTTCGGGCGCGCGGCGATGCGCTGGTGTGAGAAGGCACGCGAACTGGGCAACATCGACGAACCGGCCACGGCGTGGATGGAGACGACGGGCGCGATGTTCGCCTCGCGTCCACGTTCCGGTTGAGGGCCCGCCGACCTGCGCGAACATCGGTTCCGGCGTCGCCCGTACCGACGTGACCGACACCACCGGCCGATTGCGTAACGCGGCGCGCGGGGGCGAACGACACCCAGGCGACGGACTTGGGACACCGGTGTGCGTGCCGTACGCTAGAACTTTGACCAGTGGCGACGGTGCGGCGCGGGGGACCCGGCCCGACACACCACGGTTCGGTGGGCGGGGTGCGCACCTCCCCACGACGACGTCGCGAACCACGGTCGTGGCCGCCGGCCACGCACGCGGATCGATCGACACGACGCACGACGACGACACGCAATGACGACACACGCGGACACCGTTCGGAGGACATCTATATGGCACGCGACCTGACGCAACTCGAGCTACTCAAGGAGCTGGCCCCGGTTGCCGAGGACAACGTCAACCGCCACCTCAAGATCGCCAAGGACTGGAACCCGCACGACTACGTGCCGTGGGACGAGGGCCGTAACTTCGCCGCCCTGGGTGGCGTCGACTACGACCCCGAGCAGTCGCAGCTCGACGAGGTCGCCAAGGCCGCGATGATCACGAACCTCCTCACCGAGGACAACCTGCCGTCGTACCACCGTGTCATCGCCGACAACTTCTCGATGGACTCCGCCTGGGGCCACTGGGTCGGTCGCTGGACCGCCGAGGAGAACCGCCACGGCATCGTCATGCGCGACTACCTCGTGGTCACCCGCGGCGTCGATCCCGTCGCCCTCGAAGAGGCGCGGATGATCCACATGACCAATGGTTACGACCCGATGCTGGCCGCCGCCGGACGCGTGGACGAGCTCGAGGAGCACGCCGACGAGCTCGGTCTGCTGCATTCCGTGGCGTACGTGACCTTCCAGGAACTCGCGACCCGCGTCAGCCACCGCAACACCGGCAAGGCGTGCAACGACCCGATCGCCGACAAGATGCTGCAGCGCATCGCGGCCGATGAGAACCTGCACATGATCTTCTACCGCAACATCTGCGGTGCGGGCTTCGACATCTCCCCCGACCAGACGCTGCGCGCCGTCACCGACATCGTGACCAACTTCCAGATGCCCGGCGCCGGTATGCCCAACTTCCGTCGCCACGGCGTGCTCATGGCCAAGCACGGCATCTACGACCTGCGTCAGCACCTCGAAGAGGTCGTCATGCCGGTCCTGCGTAAGTGGAACGTCTTCGAACGCGACGACTTCAGCAGCGAGGGCGAGAAGACCCGCGAGGAGCTCGCCGCCTTCCTCGAGCAGCTCGAGAAAGACACCATCCGCTTCGAGGAGATGCGCGACCGTTCGCTCGCCCGCGAGGCCAAGAAGCGGGAGCAGCAGGCATCCTGAGCACCCTCGTCGACAGCCACCCGGCGCCCTCGACCACCGAGGGCTCGCTTCCCAGCTCCCTGAGGAGCGAGCTTGCGAGCGTCTCGAAGGGACTGCGTATCGGGTCCATCGAACTGGCCAGCCCGGTCGTACTGGCCCCGATGGCGGGTGTCACCAACGTCGCGTTCCGGACGCTGTGCCGCGAACTCGAGCTCGCCCGTACCGGAACCGTCTCCGGGTTGTACGTCTGTGAGATGGTCACGGCCCGCGCGCTCGTGGAGCGGCACCCGGTCACGATGCACATGACGACCTTCGGACCCGACGAGAACCCGCGGTCGATGCAGCTCTACACCGTCGACCCGGAGTACACGTACCAAGCCGCAAAGATGATCGTCGACGAGAATCTCGCCGACCACATCGACATGAACTTCGGCTGCCCGGTCCCCAAGGTGACCCGCAAGGGCGGGGGGTCGGCGATCCCCTACAAGCGCACGCTGTTCCGCAAGATCGTCGCGGCGGCCGTCCGGGCCACCGAGGGCACCGACATCCCGGTGACGGTCAAGTTCCGGATCGGCATCGACGACGATCACCGCACCCATCTCGACGCCGGCCGGATCGCCGCCGAAGAAGGTGCCGCGGCCGTCGCCCTCCACGCGCGCACCGCATCGCAGCGATACTCCGGTGAGGCCGACTGGGACGAGATCGCCCGCCTGAAGGAGCACGTCACCACCGTTCCGGTGCTCGGCAACGGCGACATCTTCGAACCCGCCGATGCGGTCGCGATGATGCGCCGGACCGGCTGCGACGGCGTCGTCGTCGGCCGCGGTTGCCTCGGCCGGCCCTGGCTGTTCGCCGAACTGGCCGCCGAACTCGGCGGTTTCGACGCGCCGGCGCCGCCGAACCTGGGCGAGGTCGCCGAGATCATGGTCCGGCACTGCCAGCTCCTCGTCGATCACCACGGCGAGATGAAGGGTTGCCGCGAGATCCGCAAGCACGTCGCCTGGTACCTCCGCGGTTTCCCGGCCGGCTCGGAGATCCGGCGGCGGATGGCGCTCGTCGGCAGTGTCGACGAACTACGTGAACTGCTCGCCGAGCTGCCGGCCGACGCGCCGTTCCCCTCCGACGGTCACGGCCCGCGCGGCCGGCAGGGTTCGCCGGCGAAGGTCGCGCTGCCGGACGGCTGGCTCGACGACCCCGACGAGGACGTGATCCCCGCAGGCGCCGAGATCATGCACTCCGGCGGTTGAACCGGATTGCGAAAACCGTCACAACCGGTGCCCGGCTGAGACGCTTTCTCAGGTGGGATCAGTACTATTGCGCGGAGGTCCCGGCCGCCGGGGCCTCCATTCTGTGCGCACCGCGCTGGTCGAGCCCCGATCCGCGGTGACTCCGCGACACGACCACGGGGCATGAGGAACGTGCATTGAGTCGTAGGACACCGGGCCCGGACGACCCCGAGGTGGGCGACGCCGGTCGCTCTCGTCGTGGTCGACGCGCCGGACGCTCCCGCGACGACTTCGAGCCCGTCCCCGGTCCGGACGCGCCCGGTTCCACCGACCAGGGCTCCCCTCCCCCGGCGCACCCCAGCCTCCGCGAGCCACGCTCGGCAGATCGCTTCGTCCGGGGACGCACTCGCCTGACGGTCCGCCAGCTCATGGAGCAGATGAACGCGGAGGAGTCGTCGCCGTCGGAGCCCCCCGCCGGCTCCGGCCGGTCCGGCACCCGCCGCGCGACACCGCCGCGTCCGGAGTCGCGGACGTCCGAGCCCCCGTCGTCGACCCGCGGGCGGTCCCGCCGCACCGGACCGCCGTTCGGCGGAAGTGCCACGCCACCGGCGGCCCCGGGCGGGCGGGTCCCCGCAGCTCCGCAGCCGGCGCCCGACGACCGCCCGACGGCCGTCCATCGTTTCGACAACGAGGTCACCCAGAAGATCCCCACCGTCGGCGACGCCGCGCCCGACCTGTCCGATCGCGCCACCGAGCAGCGGGTGATCGAGGAATCCCGCGCCCAGGAGCCGGTCGCCGGCGGCCCGGCCGGACCGCCGGCCCAGCCCCCGCTGGAACGCACACCCGACCTCACCGAACCCCTCGCCCTGCGCTCGGCGCCTCGGCGCCATCCCGGACGCGACGAGGACCGGCAGGGCGCGATGCTGCGCAAGACCGCCGCGACCGGACGCATCCTGGTCGCCATCGCGTGCGTGCTCGCACTGGTGGGCACCGGCTTCGTCTGGGGTTACCTGCAGTCGTGGAACGGCAACTGGCGGAACGTCACCGCCGTCGACCCCGATGACCAGAACATCCGGAACAAGGACGCCCAGTACGGCGACGAGACGTACCTCATCGTCGGTACCGACACCCGCGGTGGCCAGAACTCCAGGGTCGGCGCCGGCACCACCGCCGACGCCGAGGGCGCCCGTTCGGACACCGTCATCCTGGTGAACATCCCGGCCAACCGCAGTCGCGTCGTCGCGGTGTCGTTCCCGCGAGACCTGCAGGTCGACCAGCCGGCCTGCCGCGCCTGGGACAACACGACCGGCGCCTACGGCGCCGAGATGCAACCGGCTTACGACGTGAAACTCAATGGCGTCTACGCCGCGGGCGGCCCGCAGTGTCTCGTGCGCGTGATCACCGCGATGAGCGGTTTGAACATCAACCACTTCATCGGGATGGACTTCGTCGGCTTCGAGAAGGTGGTCCGCGCGATCGGCGGCGTCGAGGTCTGCTCGACGGTGCCGCTCTACGACTACGAGATCGGCCAGATCCTGCGCAAGCCGGGCAAGCAGAAGCTGACCGGCCGCCGTGCGCTGAATTACGTGCGCGCCCGCAACATCAGCACGGAGGGCAACGGCGACTACGGCCGGATCAAACGCCAGCAGCTCTTCATGTCGTCGCTGTTGCGGTCGAGCCTGTCGGGCAATGTGCTGTCGAACCCCAATAAACTCAACGGGATCGTCAACACGTTCATCGAATACAGCTACGTCGACGGCGTCGACACCCAGTCGCTCATCAACCTGGCCGAGTCGATGCAGGGCATCGAGGCCGGCCGCGTCTCGTTCCTGACGATCCCGACGTCGGGTACCTCCACCGACGGCGCCAACAACGAGATCCCGCGCACCAGCGACATCGACGCGATCTTCGACGCCATCATCGACGACCTGCCACTCCCCGGCGAGCAGGCGCGTAAGAAGCCGCCGTCGTCGTCGAAGGCGCCGACGACTCCCGGCGCACCGAGTACCGACTCGAACGCCAGTGCTCCCGGACCCGTGACCGCGACCGCCCAGAACCCCGGCAATGTCGGCGTCCGGGTTCTCAACGGCACGGGCCAGACGGGCCTCGCCACCGAGGTGTCCGAGCAGCTCACGCCGTACGGTTTCGACGTTCGGGGTGTCGCCGATGCCTCGGAGAACCGCGACGACACCGTCGTGCGCTACGGGCCGGGACAGCGCGACGCCGCCGCGACGCTGGCCGAGATGTTCCCGAACGCGAGCATCCAGCTCGACCGCACGGTCAAGTCGGGTGTCGAGCTCATCGTCGGTGCGGATTTCACCGGCTCCCTGGAGTCGGTACCGGCCTCCGGGGCGACCCTGACGGCGAACCAGCTCGCACCTGCGGAGAACACCGGCAATCTGCCCAACGACCTGGCCATCACGAACGCGGGCGACACCACCTGTACGTGATCTCAGGTGTCGGTGCACTCGCAGGTGGACGGATCTGCACCCGACGTTCACTGGACGTTCATCGATCGGAGTCGGCCTGGAGTGATCACGCACGTATCCTTGAACCATGCGTACCGCCTATCAAGAGCAACTCGAGGCGCTTACCTCGGTATTGGGTGAGATGTGCGAGCTCGCCGGCACCGCGATGGCGCGCGCCACGCAGGCACTGCTGCAGGCCGATCTCGCCATCGCCGAAGAGGTCATCGGGGACACCGACCGGATGAGCCGGCTGACGGCTCGCGCGGAGGAACAGTCCTTCGCGCTCCTCGCCCTGCAGGCCCCGGTCGCCGGTGACCTGCGTGGAGTCGTGAGTGGATTCCAGATCGTCGCCGACGCCGATCGGATGGGTGCACTGGCGCTGCACGTCGCCAAGGTCGCCCGGCGCCGGCATCCCGCCAAGGCACTGCCGGAGGAGGTCAACGGCTACTTCGCCGAGATGGGCCGCCTGGCCGTCACCCTGGCCAAGAACGCACATGAGGTCCTCGTGACCAGCGACCCGCAGGCCGCCCTTCGTCTCCAGGAAGACGACGACGCCATGGACGACCTCCACCGCCACCTGTTCACCGTCCTGATGGACCGCGAATGGAAGCACGGCGTCGCCGCCGCGGTGGACGTGACCCTGCTCGGCCGCTACTACGAACGGTTCGCCGACCACGCCGTACTCATCGGGCGCCGCGTGGTGTTCACCGCGACGGGCAAGACCCCGGAGCAGTTCCAGAGCGTGGGGTGATTTCTCTCGCTCGGTGCTGAACATCGAGCGAGGGCCACACCGAAAGAGGCCGAGAATTCAGTTTCCGACACTGAATCTCGGCCTTTTTTCATGTCCGTGAATATTTTGGCCCCAGCGACGTCGAGGAGATTTCACACGCGCCGAGGTCGTCGTTAGGGTGGCGACATGGCCCAGCACTATCCGACCGAGCCCGATTTCAATGCGGTGACCGACGAGGACGCAGAGGCTGCCGCCCACCGCCGCAAGATCCTGGCGTACCTGGGTGTGACCGCGTCGCTGGTCGCCCTGCTGGTGATCCTGCTGCTCAACATGTGACACCCCGACACGACGACCCAGGAACGACGAGGCCCGCTCCCCGGACGGGTGAGCGGGCCTGTTCGCGCGCGGAGGCTCAGCCGAAGCGGCCCGAGATGTAGTCCTCGGTCTCCTTCTTCGTCGGGTTCGAGAACATCGTCTCGGTGTCGTTGATCTCGACGAGCTGTCCCGGCTGGCCGACCGCCTCGAGGTTGAAGAACGCGGTCTGGTCGCTGACGCGGGCGGCCTGCTGCATGTTGTGGGTCACGATGACGATGGTGTACTCCTTCTTGAGTTCACCCATCAGGTCCTCGATGGCCAGCGTAGAGATCGGGTCGAGCGCCGAACACGGCTCGTCCATGAGCAGGACGTCGGGAGAGACCGCGATGGCGCGGGCGATGCACAGACGCTGCTGCTGACCACCCGACAGTCCGCCGCCCGGCTTGTCCAGGCGATCCTTGACCTCTTCCCAGAGGTTGGCGCCGCGCAGGCTCTTCTCGGCGACGTCGTCGAGCTGTGATCGGTTCCGCACACCCTGCAGACGCAGGCCGGCGACGACGTTGTCGCGGATCGACATCGTCGGGAACGGGTTCGGCCGCTGGAACACCATGCCGATGGTCGCGCGCACGCTCACCGGGTCCACGGTCTTGCCGTAGATGTCCTCGCCGTCGAGCAGCACGCTGCCCTTGGCGTAGGCACCCGGGGTGACCTCGTGCATGCGGTTGAGGGTTCGGAGCACGGTCGACTTACCGCAGCCCGACGGGCCGATGAACGCGGTGATGCAGCGCGGCGGCACCTCGAGGGTGACGTCCTTGACCGCGTGGAAGTCGCCGTAATAGATGTTCAGGTCTTTGATGTCGAGGCGCTTTGCCATGTCATTGGTCCGTTCTGGAAAAGATGACCCGAGAAGGGTGGGAGGTCAGGAAGTCTTGGGGGCGAAGATCTTCGACACCGCCTTGGCGCCGAAGTAGACGATGGCAACGAGGATCACCAATGTCAGCGCCGCGCCCCATACCTGATCGAAGGCGCCCGGTCCGTTGTTGTACTGCTGCACCATCATCAGCGGCAGCGACTGCTGGTTGCCGTCGAAGGGATTCCAGTTCATCGCGCGGGTGGCACCGACGAGGATGAGGACCGGCGCCGATTCGCCCATGACCCGGGCGATGGCCAGCATCACGCCGGTGACGATGCCCGACAGGGCCGTCGGCAGGACGATCTTCACGATCGTCTTCCACTTCGGGATACCCAGGGCGTACGACGCCTCGCGAAGGTCCTGCGGGACGATCTTCAACATCTCTTCGGTGGCGCGCACCACGAGCGGGACCATCAGCAACACCAGCGCGATCGCGACCACGAATCCCGAGCGGGGCAATCCGAGGGTGGTGCGCCACACCGCGTAGACGAACAGCGCTGCGACGATCGAGGGCACACCCGAGAGGATGTCGACCATGAACGTGGTGACACGCGCGAGCAGCGATTTCTTCGTCGCGTACTCCACCAGATAGATGGCGACGAAGATGCCGAGCGGGATGGAGATGACCGCCGCGAGGGCGGTCTGCATCAGCGTGCCGACGATCGCGTTGGCGGCGCCGCCGCGTCGCTCGGCCTGGGTCCACCAGTCGATGTCGATGATCGTCTCGATACCCCGCGACACCAGCGTGAAGACCAACCAGAGCAGGGGAACCAGCGCCAGCAGCAGGGCGGCCATGACGGCGACACGGACGGTCCCGTCGGTGAAACGTCGACGCCCGGACATCGGGGTGAAGCCGGAGGGCTTCTTGACCGGATCGGCCGCGGAAGTAGTCGTGGTCACAGACATGGTCACTTCTTTCCGGCGACGACCGCGCGGGCGGCGGCGTTGACGATGAAGGTCAGGACGAACAGGGTCAGGCCGGCCGAGATGTAGGCACCGGTCTTGGCGGGCGAGTCGAATTCGGCCGCGTTGTTGGCGATCTTGGTCGCGAAGGTCTCGCCGCTCTCCATGAGGTTGAAGTTCATGGGACCGGCGGTCGAGATGATGAGCAGCAGCGCCATCGTCTCGCCGAGCGCGCGACCCAGACCGAGCATCGAACCGGAGATGTAGCCGGAGAACCCGAAGGGCAGCACGGCGACCTTGACGACCTCGAACTTGGTGGCGCCCAGGGCGAGCGCGGCTTCACGATGCCCCTTGGGGGTCTGCATGAAGACCTCGCGCGTGACCGCGGTGATGATCGGCAGGATCATGACCGCCAGCACGATGCCTGCGGTCAGCAGCGTGCCGCCGGTGCTCATGTTCGCGATCTGGGTGGGCTCCTGGAAGAACGGCAGGAAGCCGAGATTGCCGACCAGCCACTCGTTCACCGGCACCAGCGCCGGGCCGAGCACGAGAATGCCCCAGAGGCCGTAGACGATGGACGGCACCGCGGCGAGGAGGTCGACGGTGTAGGTGATCGGGCCGACGAAGCGCTTCGGCGCGTACTCGGTGAGGAAGATCGAGATACCCAGCGCCACCGGCATGGCGATCAGCAACGCGATGACCGACACCACGACCGTTGCATAGAACAGCTGGGGGATACCGAAGGCGAGCTGATCTCCGCTGGTGATCCACTGCCCGGTGTAGGTGAAGAAGTTCTCCTCGTTCTGCGCCAGCGACGGAATCGCCTGTGCGAGAAGGAAGAGTGCGATCAGCGCGATGACGATCGAGACCACGAATCCCGAGCCGACGGCCAGGGTGCGGAACACCCGGTCGGCGACGCGGTGATGCGCGGCCGCGTGGAGCGAGGATCCGGGTTGGTCGGGCGATGACCCGGGGGCCTGGAATTCGCCGGTGTCCGGCGGGATCGCGCCACCCTCTTTGCTCAGCGAGGTCATGCGTCCTTCTTGTGATTCGGCTCTGGTCATTGGGGCCACTTCCCGCCGTCTCGTGGACACGCGAAATGTCGTGTCAGTGTGTCAACCACACGCGCGGGGCCGCAACCGAGGCGGCCCCGCGCACGTGATCAGAGGGGATTGATCAGGCGTTTCCGGACCCACCGGACAGCGAGTCGATGGTCCCCTGCAGCTTGGTCTTGAAGGCGTCGGGTACCGGCACGTAGCCGATCTCCTCGAGGCCGGCCTGGCCGTCGTTCAGGACCGCGGTGAACGCGTCCTTCAGCGTCTGGCTGGTGGCCTCGTCCTCGTAGCCCGCCGAGCAGACGATCGAGTACGGGGTGAGCAGCAGCGGGTAGGCGCCCGGAGCCTTCGAAGCGAACAGGGCGTCGGTGTCGACGACGAGGTCCTTGCTGGCCGGATCGGCGAAGGCCAGCGACTCGAGGGCGTTGCCCGCGCTCTCCGCGTTCAGCGTGACCGGGCCGGCGCCGAAGTCGATCTGAGCGACACCGAGGTCGTTCTCGGTGGCGAAGCCCCACTCGACGTAGGTGATCGAACCCGGGGTCTTCTTGACGGTGTCGCCGACGCCGGTCGACTTCGAGGCACCGGAACCGACACCCTTGGGTGCGAATTCCTTGCTGTGCTCGTACGGCCAGTCAGCGGGGGCCGAGTTCTCCAGGAAGCGCTGGAAGTTGTCGGTGGTGCCCGAGCTGTCCGAGCGGTACACCGGGACGATGTCGGTGGTGGGCAGCGACACACCGGGGTTGAGCGCGGCGATCTTGGGATCGTTCCAGGTGGTGATCTTGCCGTTGAAGATCTGCGCGATGACGCTGGGGTTGAGCTTGAGGTCCTCGACACCGTCGAGGTTGTAGGCGACCGCGACGGGCCCGACGACCAGCGGGAGGTGCCAGGGGGCGTTGCCGTTGCAACGTGCGGTGGCGTCGGTGACCTCGTCGTCCTTGAGGGCCGAGTCCGAGCCGGCGAAGTCGACGTCGCCCGCGATGAACTTCTTGATGCCGTCGCCCGAGCCGCTGCCGGTGTAGTCGAGCACGATGTCGCTGTTGTCGGTGAGGACCTGGCTGAAGTGCTCCATGGCCTTCTGCTGCGCGGTCGAGCCCTCGCCGCTGACAGTCTGTTCGCTTCCCCCACCGCCGCACGCCGTGACGAGTGTCAGTGCCGCGATCGCCGACACCGACGCCAGGGCGCCGTTCCGATTGATTTTCACCGCTGGTGTTGCCTTTCCGTTCGCGTTCCCCGCACCGACTGGCGTCGGCTCCGGAGTGTCCGAGTGGAAAGCTATGGGGGCGTGGTGGACTGATCCCCTCCAAAAGATGAACGACAGGTGAACTGGCCAAGGCAGACGGGGTGCGACCTGCCCAGGCGTGATCGTACGTGATCTGCGTAACCCGACATTCGAGACTTGGGCACCTGGCTACAGGACGGATCGTCGGGCTCGCGCGAATCGGCCCGCACACCCGGGGCGGGCTCCTGCCCTCGCCCCACCGGCGAGACCGCCCGGTGGCCTGCCCGACGACCGGCGGCCGCGCGACGCCTCGAGGCCGACGGGCACCATGTCGATCTGGTCATCGTGGTGGACACGTTCGTCCCACCGCGGGTGCTGCATCGCGCCAAGCGCGCCGACCCGTCCCTCACGACGGCCACCACATATGAACCGCTCCCCCGGAAAGAATCGTGGCGCCGACGAATTCGGGTTCCGCTCGCCGGTGTGGTGAGAACCTCGCCGACCGCCGACGCGCAGGCGCTCGAGGAACTCGGTGTCCGGGTGGCGCGGCTGCACCGCCCCCGCCCGTACACCGGTCGCGCGCTCGTGGTGCAGGGCAGCGAGAATCGTGACGACCCGTCGGTGTGGCGGCGGCACATCGTGACCGGGGACGTCGACGTCCTCCGTCTCGAGTGCAATCACCTGTCCGTGGTCCGCGAGCCCCACATCGGCGACGTCGTCGACGCCATCGGCGCCGCACTCGGGCAGCCTCAGCCGTAGGCGACGTCGACGGCGTATCGGGTGAACCCGAGGCGCTCGTAGGTGTGCAGCGCGGCGACGTTGTCACCCTCCACGTAGAGGTTGATCTCCGAGACGCCCTCGCGCGCAAGATGATGCAGGCCGGCGAGCGTCAACAACCGACCCAGTCCGCGACCCTGCGCCGCAGGATCGACGCCGACGATGTACACCTCGCCGAGGTCCGCGTCGTGCCGCTTCGTCCAGTGGAACCCGAGGAGCTTGCCATCTCCCCCGCCCGATCCGTCGCCGGCACGGTCGAAGGCGAGGAACAAACCCGCCGGATCGAACCAGTCGGCGGCAACCCGTTCACGGATCTGCTCCGGCGACCAGCCACCCTGCTCGGGATGCCAGTCGAAGGCCGCGTTGTTCACCCGCAGGATCTCGGCGTCATCGGCCGGTCCGGCATAGGTCCGCAGGTCGACCGTCGGGTCGACGACGAGTTCGGGGAGTTCGTGGCCGGGCCCGACCGGCCGGCGCAGTTGCAGTAGTTCGCGACGTTTCGTCAGGCCCATCGCCGCAGCGAGCGCCACCGCGCCAGGCAGGTCACCGTGTGCCCACACCCGGACCCCGGACCCCGTTTCGGGCGCGGACGCCGCCGCGAACGACGCGTCGAGCAGCGCCCGGCCGTGTCCCTCCCGGCGGTGCGCCGGGTCGACGACCGCCTCGATCATCGCCGGCTCGCCGTCGCGACCGGGGACGATGACGGCGTACCCGGCCTTCGACCAGACGTGCACGATCGGCGAACCCTCGGGGGCGTCGATCGCGGCGACCGCCCCCTCCGAGAGCGGGGCGACACCATCGGAGTCGTTCGCCTCGCGCACCAGCCGGTGAGCGAAATCAGCGACGTCGTCGGGCAGTGCGCCTCGACGCACCTGCGGGTCCTCAGTTCCCGGCACTGGCACTGAACTCCTCGTCGAACGGATCGGGACCGTCGAGCGCGTCGTCGAAGTCATCGGTGTCGACCGCATCGGGACCGGAGGCGTCCTCGGACAGGTCGGCGTCGGCCGCGGGCGCCCGGCCGCGCGTCGGACGGACTGCCTTGTATCCGACGTTGCGGACGGTCCCGATCAGCGACTCGTGCTCGCTGCCGAGTTTGGCGCGGAGTCGACGGACGTGGACGTCGACGGTGCGGGTGCCGCCGAAGAAGTCGTACCC
The DNA here is from genome assembly GCF_042668985.1 of Gordonia sp. NPDC057258. Lineage (NCBI taxonomy): Bacteria > Bacillati > Actinomycetota > Actinomycetes > Mycobacteriales > Gordoniaceae > Gordonia > Gordonia sp. NPDC057258. Next base: position 158,716 of record NZ_JBHUXZ010000004.1, on the reverse strand, counting down.
CCACACCTCCTGGAGCAGCTGGGCGCGCGTGAACACGCGACCCGCATTCTGCGCCAAGTACTTCAGGAGCTCGAACTCCTTGTAGGTCAGGTCGAGCGGACGTCCGCGCAGGCGTGCGGTGTAGGTCCCCTCGTCGATGACGAGTTCACCCAGCGTGACCTTGCCCGAGGACTCCTCCGCGGCAACCCCGCGGGTACGGACCACGAGCAGGCGCAACCGGGCGTCGAGCTCGGCCGGACCGGTACCCGGCAGCAGGAATTCGTCGATGCCCCAGTCCGCGTTGACCGCGACCAGCCCGCCCTCGGTCAGCACCGCCGCGACCGGCACCGAGGAGCCGGTGCTGCCCAACAGGCGGCACAGCCCGCGGGCCGCCGCCAGATCGGCGCGGGCATCGACCAGCGCCACATCGGCGTTCCCCGCCTCCATGAGTGACGACACCTCGGTCGGAGCGGTCCGCACCGTGTGCGCGAGCAGCGACAACGACGGCAAGACCGACTCCGGATTCGGGTCGGCCGTCAACAACAAGAGATCCACCCAGCACTCCGATCTCGTTCGTCCCCGTCCCGGACCATCCAGATCGCTCACCACGACGTGAACGCCACCCGCGCGTGGCTCGGCGATTGTTTACGCCGCCTTACCAACGTGTGCGAGATAGGTGACAGAATAGCGCCACCGGCGCGCTCACCTGTTAACAAGGCGACCACGACCGCCGGATGACCACGACGGGGAGGGTGATCGGCCGAGCATGCCGCGCATCCGGAAAGTGCTCGTCATCGGTGTGGTCGCCGCCCTGGCCGCCGCCGGGGTCGCGCTCGGCGTCGACGTCGGGGCCGCCGTTCGCGGGGAGCATCAGTTCTCCCGCGCCCTCGCCCAATCCCCCCGCGTGACATTCGATCCCGAGGTCACCATCGCGGGTTTCCCGTTCACCTCGCAGTCGTCCGCCGGTCACTTCGACGGGGCCACGATCGCCGCCCGCGGCGTCGAACTACCCGGATGTCCGCCCGCCCGCGGCGTCTGCCGCGGTGAGCTGGGTGCTTCTCTCGGCCCGTTCGACGTGGCCGACGGCAGCGGATTCTCGGCGAGTGATGTTCTCCACACCTCCTCGATCTCGGCGTACACCCGCCTCGATGCCGTCACCCTGGCCCGATATCTGCGCATCGTCGACCTGACCGTCAGCACCCCGGGACCGGACGACACGGCGGGCGCAGGCGGGCCCCAGGACGGCATCGTCAGTCGCGAGACCGGCGTCGTGCTCACCGGCACGGTCGCACTGCCGCCGGGCGACGGGCTCGATCCCGCCGACCCGCCGTCGGCGTCGTCCTACGACGGCCCCAAGGTGCGCGTGAGTGTCTCCGTCGACCTCTCCGTCGTCGACGGCGCACTGGACATCCGGGCGACCGGCTTCTACACCGGCCCCGAACGCCACGTCGACGCCGAGGTCCCGGCGGAAGTCCGCGCCGCCGTGCTCGATCGGTTCAGCCTGACGCTCCCGCGCCTGCCGATGGCCTGGGATGTCGAACCCGATCGCGCGGAGAGTTTCGGCGGGGACGTCCAACTGGTCGGCGACTCCGGTCCGGCATCGGTGCGCCTCGACCGCTTCTGAGCAGTTCAGACCGTGTTCTCCCGGCCTCGGCGGCAAAGCACCCCGGCCGTTGGGGGCTCGATCGGCTCTGTTGTACCCTCGTGGGCATGCAGCAGCGCCGTGAGTACTTGCTCACACGACGCCGGGCGATCGACTTCTGTCGTGTCGCCGACTGCTGTTGTCGCACTCGCCGTTGACGGTGTGACCAACCCGTGCTGCGTGAGCAGCCGGTCCGCCCACACCGTCGATGAGAACGGGGGCGTCTCCACCGAGGTCTGCGACCTCGTTCCCATGCGCCGTCACCCGTGCTCATCTCCCCGAGACGCGGGCATCCTTCTCGCGCCTCACCGTCTCCACCATCTCCATCTGTTCGACGACCATCACCGATCCACTCCGAAAGGACACCGCCATGGCACGTTCCGACGTCCTGGTCAGCACCGAATGGGCTGAGCAGAACCTCAATGCCGACAAGACCGTCTTCGTCGAGGTCGACGAGGACACCTCGGCCTACGACGGCGGGCACATCGCCGGCGCCGTCAAGCTCGACTGGAAGACCGACCTGCAGGATCCGGTCCGCCGCGACTTCGTCGATGCCGAACAGTTCGGCAAGCTGCTCTCTGAGCGCGGGATCGCGAACGACGACACCGTGATCCTCTACGGCGGCAACAACAACTGGTTCGCTGCATACGCCTACTGGTACTTCAAGCTGTACGGCCACAACGACGTCAAGCTCCTCGACGGCGGCCGCAAGAAGTGGGAGCTCGACGGTCGCCCGCTGTCCAGCGACGCCGTCAGCCGTCCCGCCACGACCTACAAGGCCGGCGAGCCGGATGTCAGCATCCGCGCGTTCCGCGATGAGGTCGTCGACGCCATCGGCACCAAGAACCTCGTCGACGTGCGCAGCCCGGACGAGTTCTCCGGCAAGATCCTCGCGCCGGCCCACCTCCCGCAGGAGCAGAGCCAGCGTCCCGGTCACATCCCGAGCGCGATCAACGTGCCGTGGAGCAAGGCCGCCAACGAGGACGGCACCTTCAAGTCCGACGAGGAGCTCAAGGAGCTCTACGGCGAGGCGGGACTCGACGGCTCGAAGGACACCATCGCGTACTGCCGCATCGGCGAGCGGTCGAGCCACACCTGGTTCGTGCTGAAGGAACTGCTCGGCCAGCAGAACGTCAAGAACTACGACGGCAGCTGGACCGAGTACGGCTCGCTGATCGGCGTCCCGATCGAACTCGGAGAAGGAAAGTAAGAGATATGTGTGCTGCACCCAAGCAGGGACAGAAGCTGCCCGCTGGCGTCGACGTGGAGAAGGAGACCGTCCTGACCGGACAGGTCACCGACGGCTCGGGTTCGCCCGTCGCCGGCGCCTTCGTGCGTCTGCTCGACTCGACCGGTGAGTTCACCGCCGAGGTCGTGGCATCGCCCACCGGCGACTTCCGTTTCTTCGCCGCCCCCGGCACCTGGACGCTGCGCGCCCTGTCCGCGGTGGGCAACGGCGACGTGACGATCAGCCCCGAGGGCCCCGGCATCCACGAGAAGGACATCACCGTCTCGAAGTGACGCCACGCTCGACCCGGCAGCCCGGTCACCGCACCCGCGGTGACCGGGCTGTCTCGTTCTCACCGCCCCTGCGGAGGGAGCCTGCGACCGCCACCGCCGCCCCCTGAGGAGGGAGCCTGCGACCGCCACCGCCGCCCCCTGAGGAGGGAGCCTGCGACCGTCACGAAGGGCCCACCCCTCGACGGCGCCCTGACCACGCCGGGGTTAGAATTTCCCTCGTGGTCCTCTTCTTCGAAATCCTGCTGATCCTGGCCGCCGTGCTGATCACCTGGTTCGGTGTCTACACCCTGTACCGTCTGGTGACCGACGAGTCGTGACGTCCTCACCCGGAGATCCGGCCGCGGACGGCCCCGCCGGCGCGGAGTCATCCGGTGACGGGTTCGCCGCCGAAGCCCGCCGGTCGGGCGACGAGGCGATCAGTCAGGCCGAGGCCCGGGCGGTGGAGTCCGGCAGCCGTGAACGCAACGTCCCCACATGGGACGACCTGCCGCTCCCGGCCGACACCGCCAACCTCCGCCTCGGCGCCGACCTCCATCCGGGCCTCCTCGCACTCCTCCCGCTCGTCGGCGTATGGCGCGGCGAGGGCGAAGGGCACGATCCCCAGACGGACACCGACTATCACTTCGCTCAGCAGATCGTCGTGTCCCACGATGGCCAGAACTTCCTCACCTGGGAGTCCCGCTCATGGGTGATCGACGACGATGCTGCCTACCAGCGGCCCGACCTCCGCGAGTCCGGGTTCTGGCGGATCGGTGAGGACGACACCATCGAATTGCTCCTCGCCCACGCCGAGGGCTCGATCGAACTATTCTACGGCACTCCCCTGAACCAGACCACCTGGGAACTCGCCACCGACGTCGTCATCAAGGCCGAATCAGGTCAACGCACCGGCGGCGCCAAACGCCTGTACGGACTCGTCGCCGACGGCGACCTCGCCTACGTCGAGGAGCGCGTCGACGCCGACGGGGACCTCACCCCACGGCTCTCCGCCAAGCTGCGCCGCCACGTCGGCTGATCCACCTCATCGACGGAACCCGCGGCAGGGACGCGCGCCCTGCTCCCGACGGCTCGCACATTCGCCCCGCTCGCTTCGCTCCCGGCGGCTCCCACATTCGCCCCGCTCGCTTCGCTCCCGACGGCTCGCACATTCGCCCCGCTCGCTTCGCTCCCGGCGGCTCCCACATTCGCCCCGCTCGCTTCGCTCCCGGCGGCTCGCACATTCGCCCCGCTCGCTTCGCTCCCGGCGGCTCGGCCGCCGATCCGAGAACGCAAGGTACAGATTGCGTTTCGGTAGCGCGCTGTACACCAGCGCGCCGAGCATGATGACGACCGAACCGTAGGCGGTGACCTCCCCCGGCCGTCCCGCCCAACCGGGATGCACGGTTCCCGACCTCGACATGTACGGGGCGTGCCCGGCCGTGCCGCCACCCCGGCGACCGACGACCGAGAACACCTCGGCGCGGGCGGACTGCGGGGAGAATTCGAAGACGGCACGCCCACCCGGTGGGCATTCGACGAAGGTGAACTCCGTGCCGGACCGGTGGACCACCCCGATCCAGTCGCTGCCCGAGTTGCGTACGACGAACGTCGAACCGCCCGTCCGGTACTGGTACGAGACACCGGCCGCCGCGGCATCGCGTATGTGCCGACCGGAGACACCGCCGTTCCACTCCGCGCTCCACGGGGTGAGATATCGCTGGTCGAGGAACTCGCGGCGGGTGGGGATCGGAACCGTCACCGGCATCACCCGCCCGTCGCGCACCCACACCGCGCCGTACAGAACCGGCCGGCCGTCCGCGGTGCGGGGGGCCTGAAGGTAGGTGAGCGAATCCATCTCCGGCAGAGCGATTTCCGAACCGGGAGTCAAGAGTTCGACATACGACCGGCCATCCGCGAGCAGGACCACGGCAGCCACGTCGTGCACACCGCGGTTGTGGACGGCGATGCGGTCACCGGCCTCCCGCGACAGGTCCTCGGCGTGGAACAAGCCGGCGGCGTGCGGGTCGGCGAACGCGAATCGGGGTGCCGACGCCGCCCCGAAGTCCGGGTCGCCCGGGGTCCAGTAGTTCTCGCCCACCACGGGTTCGATGCGATCGCGATCCTGCGTCCCGACCGCCGCGGCGACATGCATGGTCACCATCTCTTCTTCTCCCTCTCGACGCCCCGGCGGGCGCCGTGGACTCTGCTCCCAGTCCAGCGGTTTCGCGCCGCGGTTTCGCGAGTACTGCGCTACGCGAATCTCGTAGCGCTGCCCTACCTGCGCCCGGATCGGTTTCGGATGGAACCGGGACGCAGATCGAGTCGACGCAGCAGCTGTGCGTTCAGCGCCACGACCACCGTCGAGGCGGACATCAGGATCGCGCCGACACTCATGGGCAGGACGAACCCGATCGGCGCCAGGATCCCGGCCGCCAACGGCACCGAGATGAGGTTGTAACCCGCTGCCCACCAGAGGTTCTGCGCCATCTTCCGGTAGCCGGCACGCGACAGCTCGATGACCGACAGGACCGATCGCGGATCAGAGGAGGCGAGGATGACGCCGGCCGAGCCGATGGCCACGTCGGTGCCGGCACCGATCGCGATCCCGACGTCGGCCTGCGCGAGTGCGGGGGCGTCGTTGACGCCGTCGCCGACCATCGCGACGCGACGACCTTCGTGCTGCAGGTCCGCGACGATGGCGGCCTTGTCCTCGGGCCGGACCCCGGCGTACACCCGGTCGATGCCCAACCGGCCGGCGACATCGTCGGCCACCGCCTGCGCGTCGCCGGTGATCATCACGACCTGCACGTCGAGAGCGTGGAGTTCGTCCACGGCCACACGCGACTCCGGACGGACCTCGTCGGCGAGCCGGAACGCCCCCACGACACGATCGTCGACGAGCACGTGCAGGATGATCGCCCCCTGCTCCCGCCACGACGACGCGACGGGCAGTTCGTCGAAGCCGTGCTCGGCGAGCAGGTTGGGTCCACCCACCCGGACCCCGTGGCCGTCGACGGACGCGGACACCCCCACCGCGGGCGACGATGAGAAGTCCTGTGCGACGGGCAGATCGATTCCCTCATCTCGAGCGGCCCGCACGATCGCCGAGGCCAGCGGATGCTCACTGCCCGTCTCCGCGGCGGCCGCGAGGGTCAGCACTCGACGCCGGTCCTGCCCGGGAGCCGGTTCGAGCTCGAGGACGGTCGGTTCTCCCTTCGTCAGGGTGCCGGTCTTGTCGAAGAGCACGGCGTCGACGTTGCGCATCGACTCGAGGGCGAGCCTGTCCTTGATCAGGACCCCGGCACGCGCGGCCCGCTCTGTCGCGATGGAGACGACGAGCGGGATCGCGAGCCCCAACGCGTGGGGGCATGCGATGACCAGCACCGTGATCACGCGAACGACGGCCTCGTCGGGCGATCCGACCGCGGTCCAGGCGATCGCGGTGAGCACCGCGGCGCCGAGTGCGAACCAGAACAGCCACCCGGCCGCGGTATCGGCGAGTCGTTGGGCCCGTGACGACGATGCCTGCGCATCGGCGACGAGGCGTCCGATCCCGGCCAGCGCGGTGTCGTCGCCGGTCGCGGTCACGCGGACCCGCAGTCCGGAATCGGTCGCGACGGTGCCCGCGACCACGACGTCACCGACCTCCCGCCGAACGGGTGCCGACTCCCCGGTGACCATCGACTCGTCCATGCTCGCCGAACCGTCGACGATGGCGCCGTCGGCGGGCACGGACCCGCCGGGCCGGACGACGACCACGTCGCCGACGACCAGTTCCTCGGGAGATACCGAGATGATGTCGCTGCCCACGACCTTCTCGGCCTCGTCCGGAAGGAGCGCGGCGAGTGAGTCGAGAGCCGATGTCGTCCGGGCCAGCGAGCGCATCTCGATCCAGTGGCCGAGCAGCATGATCACGACGAGCAGTGCCAGCTCCCACCAGAAGTTCAGGTGGTGGTCGAACAGGTGCAGCGTCGAACCCCAGGACGCAACGAAGGCGACGGTGAGCGCGAGGGAGATCAGAAGCATCATCCCCGGGCGACGAGCTCGGAGCTCGGCGGCCGCGCCGACGAGGAACGGGCGCCCGCCCCACAGGTAGAGAACTGTGCCGAGCAGCGGTGACACCCACCGGACCCACTCCGCGTCGGGCAGACCGTAGCCGAGTATGTCGGCGAACATGTCGTTGAAGGCCACGGTCGGGACCGCCAGCACGAGCATGATCCAGAACAGTCGCCGGAACTGCGCGACGTGGTCGCCGTGGCCCGCATGGCTGGCATGTCCGCCGTGGCCGGTGTGATCGGCGCGCCCCTCGTGGCCGTCGTGCCCGGGATCGACCTGGGGGCGGTGCGCGTGGTCGGCCGGTGCCGGCGTTGTCGGTGGATGGTCGTGGTGCGTGTCCATGAGGTCGAGGATATACCCCCCTAGGGTATCCACGCCAGTGGTACGTCTACCCGGTAGTGGTATTGCCGGGCCGTCTGTAGACATGGAACGGCCCCCGCACCGCCCTCGAAGGGCCTGCGCCGACCGGACCGGGTCGGGATGCGGGGGCCGGGTGACCACCTGGTATTCGCTTGCGCCGACCGGCGGGAATCCCGCCTCGGTGCGACACGAATGCCACACGGTCAACTGCTAACGGATGGTCACCTCACATGTCCGATGAAAAATCACTATCAGACCACCTCCTTCCTTGTGTACCCGCGAACGTACGCCCGATTCGGGCGGGCCGCAACGGATTAAGGCGGTCAGGGAGTCGGCACCGGCGCCACGGACGGACCGGGAGCCGGGGACGGCGCACCGGAGGGTGCCGAACTCGGGCCGGGCAGCGGCTTCGCATCGGGCGGCAATGACTCGACGACCTCGATCTTCGATCGGAACGTGTCGTCGGTGATCACCTCGATCGAGTTGATCATCCAGCGGTCGCCCTCACGTTTCATGTCGAACGTCAGCCGCGACGGGTTGATGCTCACGAGTTCCTTGTTGCCGCGGGTCACCGACTGATTCATGAAGATCAGGACCTGCGAGGTGTCCGCGGTGTTGGTCACCACACCCGCGTCCTGGATCGTCACCTCGGACACCACCGACTGCTTGCGCACCTCGGCGGCGAGATTGTTGTCGGTGATCAGCTTCGTGTACTCCGGCTTCGCCGGCCCGGTGAGCACACTCATCGACTGATCGATGTGCTCGGTGACGTTCTCGGCGTTGTACCCGAACATCGTCGTCGCATAGTCCCGGGCCGCCGCCAGCGACGATGCGCGAGCGTCCTCGACCGCGCGGCCCTGGGTGAAGCGAAAACCGAGAAATGCGGTCACGGCGATCGCGGCGACCAGCACCACGCCGAGTGCGATCAGACCCAGGCGCCCCTTGCGCAGGGCGAATCGAGATCCGGTCGACTTCCGTGCGGACTCGGATCGGGGCGCGGACTCGGAACGGGCCGACATCACGCCACCCACTCGAAGTCGGTCATCTTGAGGTCGCCGTTGATCCGCGTCATGTCCACCCGCCAGCGGAACACCTTCTCCTGTGACGGCACCTCGCCGTCGAGCGATCGCTGATGCCAGCCGAACACCATGATGACCGAGCCTTCGTCGGGTTCGGCCTTGGTCACCGCGGACGAGAGGATGAGCGAGCGGGTCTCGAGCTTGCCGTCCCGGACAAGGGCCGCCACCTGCTGGATGTTGTTCTCGACCTCCTGCTTGACCTTGCCGCTCGTGTCCTCTTGCACCGAGGTCAGCGTCTGGTCGACGGTGTCGGGATTCATGCTGGTGAGATTCACGAGAACCTGTGAGGCGAATGCCGAATACTCGGCGCGCAGGTCGTCGGTCCGGTCCTGGCGCGCGATCCCGAGCGCGAACACCACCGATGCGATGGCGCACACGACGATGACCACGAGCGCCACCACGACGCCCACGATCGCCTTCGCCGACCGACGACGATCGGACCCGCGATAACGGACGCGACGCTTGCCTTTCCGCGTCACCGCCGCCGACGACGCCGCGGCCGTCCGGGCGCGTCGACGCTCCCGGTAACCGACGGTCTTCTCGACCTCGGACGGGTCGGGCGCGATCTCCGCGGCGACGGACTCGGGCTCCGGCGCGGTGTCAGCCGCCGGGGAGGCCGTCGACGTCGCGTCCTGCGTCGGTTCCGCGGATGTCGGTGAGGCGCTGTCGACGTCTTCCGCCGCGGTGCCGGGCTCGTCGACCGGCGGCACCGGTGCGGCCGGCTTCGACGGCTTCTTGCCCGCCGGACGTCCACGCCGGATCGGCGCCGACCGCACGGGCCGCTTCGCATTCCGGCGATCGACCGAACCCGCACGATCCGCGCCGCTCCGACTCGGGGACGTCGTGCCGGGACCGTCCGGCGTCACGGGGTGACCGTCCCGCTGATCATCGTCTGCCATGTACTGCTCTGTTCCTGCTCATCACTGCCGGCCCCGGCGTTGTAGGTCTTCCCGTCGGGCCCGATGAAGTCACCCGAGTCCGGGTCGTAGGTCGTCGCATACACCGCGGGCTCCGCGTCGAAGTCCTTCGGTGTGCCGGGTGTCACGGTACCGGAGGACGCCGGCTGCCATTTCAGGCCGAACGGCAGCCCACTCTGGAACGGGTCGACCGAGCCCGGTTTCGGTACGTAGCCTGTGGCACACTCTGCGGGGGTGGGTGCGCGACGGCCCGGAAACTCCGCGCACGGATAGTTACGCGCACCGCGGACGGCGATGTTGGAGTTCTGCGGCACCCGGCACAGCATTCCCGGCGGGAGCTCCCGGGCGGTCTGCACCGACGGCCAACGCCAGTCCTCCTTGGGGAGGAAACCGATGTTGCACGGCGGCCGGTCCTGGAAACCGAGCGAGAAGTTCACGTTCGGACCGAACCGGTTGGTGCCGGTGTTCACGGCCGTGATCAACGAACTGACCAGTCGCGGATAGAGAACGAGCACCTGCTTCCAGTTCGGCAGGTACACCACCTGGGTCTTGGCGATCGTACCGAGGTTCGACACGAGCAACGGGTACGACGCACCGAGGGATTCGAAGAGTTCCTGACTCTTCGACGCGGTCGACGGCCCCTTGCGCAGGATGTCGCCGATCTCGGGCCGGTTCGCCCGCAACTGATCGGTGAACGCGGTGACGTTTCTTGTCCAGGAACGGATGTCGTCGGCCGTACGTGACTGGGTTGCCAGCAGTGGTGCGCCCTGTTCGACGAGTTGGATTGTCGTGTCGGTGTTCTTGTTCGCCTCGTCGACGAACAGCACCATCGAGTCCAGCAGGCGCTGCAACGCCTCCCCGGTGCCGTTGAACGCGATGAACGCCTCGTCCATCAGCGACCGCAAACGGGTGTCACCGATCTCGGCCAGCAGGCGGTCGGCCTGGTCGAGCATCGCCGAGATCTCCACCGGGACCTCGTCGGTCGACACCGTCGCGCCGTCCTGCAGGTATTCGCCGGACTCGCCCGCCTCGGGATCCGGCGTGAACTCGACGAACTGCTCACCGATCGCGGAGACGCTGCGCACCGACGCGGTCGACGAAGCCGGGATCTCCGCGCTGTTCTCGATCGTCAGCACCGCTTCGACGCCGGTGTCGGTCAGCTGCACGGAGTCGACCTTGCCGACGTACACGCCGCGGTAGCTGACGTTCGCGTTCTGGTACAGCCCACCGCTGGTGGGCAGCAGCAGCTGCACCTGGTAACTGCCGACCCCGAACATCGACGGGATGCGGATGTAGAACAGCGCCATCACCACCATCGCGACCACGGTCACGATGGCGAAGATCATCAGCTGCATCCGGACGAATCTCGTGATCTTCATCAGCGGCCACCTCCCGCGGCCGGGACTGCCGCCGGCGTGGTCGGCGAGACCCGCGGGACCATGTTCGCCGGAATCGGTTCGGCCGAGTCGGGCACGCGTTCGCCGCCCGGTTGCAGGGGCGCGATGAACGGGTTCAGTCCGCGCGCGGCGGCGCCTGCGGGCCGTCCGAAGACGCCCTCGGGGCCGGTGACGCCGAGGCTGGCGAACATGCTCTTGCTCAGTCGTTCGACGGTGAGGTCGAGCACCAGATCGGAGTTCACGTAGTCACCCTTGACGATCTGTCGGATCGTCGGCTCGTAGAACGGGAAGGTCAGCAGGATGTTCAGCGATTGAGTCATCGCGGGACCCGCGGCCTGGAGCTGATCGAGGGCCGGTTCGATCCCCTCCACGATCGTCACGATGTCCTCGGAGTTGGCGTCGAGGATGTCGTTGGCGGTCTTCGACAGCGTCGCGACCGAACCGAGAGTGTCGAGGAACTGCTGACGCTGGTCGACGAGCAACTGCAGGATCTGCGGGGCGTCGGCGAGCGCCCGCTCGATGGTGCCCTTCTGCTCGTTCATGGTGCGCGACAACCGGTCGAGTCCCTCGGTCGCGCGGATGATGTTGCCCTTCTGCGCATCCAGATCGGCGACGAGGGTGTTCAACCGCGGGATGAGCTCCTTGATCTGCTCCTCGCGTCCGCCGAAGACGTCGCTCATCTCGTGCACGATGTCGCCGATCTGCGACAACCCACCGCCGTTGAGGACCACCGACAGCGAACTCAGCACCTGCTCGGTACTGGGGTAGGTACACGCCGACACCTGTTGTGCCGCATTAATGTCGGGCACCGCGGGCACCGACGGGTCGGTCACGATGTTGGACTGCTCGGGACACTTGGTCAGGGGGATCTGGTCGCCGGGTTCGAGCCGGCCGCCCTCGGGCTCGGCCGGTTGCACGATCTCGAGGTGCGTCGAACCCAGCACACTGGTCAGCCCGACCATGACATGCGAACCGCGCGGGACGATCACCCCGTCGTTGAGCCGCATCGTGACGAGCGCGTTCCAGTCCTGGACCTCGATGTCGCCGATGCTGCCGACCGTCGCGTCGTCGATGAGCACCGGCGCGTTGTTGACCAGTCCGGCCGCCGACGGGATGACCGCGGTGATCTCGTAGGATTCACCGCCGGTACCTTCGGCTCCAGGGACCGGGAGCGAGTTGGGGCCGTCGAAGGAACATCCGGCGAGGACGAGCGCGAGGCTCGCCGCGCCCACGATGAGCGAACCACGGGGTCGTACCGACCTCATCGCTCACCCCCGAACGGCACCAGCAGATCCTCGAGCGGGCTGCCCCGGTTGTCACGACGGGTCTCGTTGTCGAGCCGGGTGACCCCGGCATTCGCACGAGCCCGGACGCTCGCGTTCTGGTACTCGAGCTGGCTCGGCGTGGCGTTGCGACCCTGCACCGGATTGGTCAGGAACGGTGGGTAGTTCATCGAGATCGACGACAGGACCGGAGCCAGGATCTCCACACACTTGTCGACATCCGCCATCGTCGATCCCGGCCGCTTGGTGGATTCCATGGTTCCGCACAACAGAGTGATGAGATTTGTTCCCATCCCCAAACCGAAGACACCCGACAGGGATCCCGAAAGCGGGTTGTAGATGTTGTAGAAGTTCGCGAGCTGGTTGGGCGCCGAATGCAACACGCCACGCACCTGTTCGTCCTTGTCCGCCACGATCTTCGTACTCGCGGCCAGACGCTCCACCGATGACGACAGCGCCGTCTGATTGGTGTCGATGAAGGTCTGCACATCGGTCATCGCCGCGTCGAGACCTTTGAGCGCCTCATCGAGCTCGGTCGTGTTGTCCGCGAGCACGGAACTGACCGAGGCGATCCGGCCGTTGAACTGCACGAGTTGCTCGTGGCTTCCCGACAATGCATCGGTGAGTTTCTGAAGACTCTGGATGGTGGCGAACAGGTCGCCGCTGCCGGCTGCGAGGGTGCCGATCACGTCGGACACCTCCCGGATCGACGCGTTGATCGCCTCGCCGTTGCCCTCGAGATTCTCGTCGAAGACGTTCACCGCCTTGGCCGCCGAGCCCGGATCGGCCCCTTGCGGACCGATGGCCTCGGTGAGTCGGGTGAGCTGGGCCTTGATGTCGTCCCACTCCATCGGCGCCGCGGTGCGGTCCATCGGGATGTCGGCGCCGTCGGACATCTCCGGCCCACCGGAGTAGACCGGCGTCAGCTGTACGAACCGACCGGAGACCAGGCTCTGCGCGACGATGACGGCCTTCGCGTCCTGCGGGATGTCGACGCTCTTGTCCACGCGCAGTTCGACTTTCACGTCGTTCTCGCGCGGGGTGATCGCGGAGACGCTACCCACGTTCACACCGAGCACCCGGACCGGGTCCCCCTTGTACAGACTGGCGACCCCGGCGAAGTAGGCGGTGAACGTATTCGTCGTCGACTTGGTGAACACCTTCCAGCCCACGAGGACCAGGGCGACCGCGAGAATCACGGCGAGTACCCCGAAGAGCACCTTGCGTCCGATGGACATACTTCCGACGGTCATGTCACCTCCCCCTCGTGGTCGGCGCGGGCGTGGGATAGGTCGGGCTGGGCAGTGGTCCGCGCGGCGTATCGCTACCCGCTGGAGGTCCCAGGCTCCAGCCCTGTGGAAGCAGCGGGTTGCCCGTGTACATCAGCGACTGCCACAGCTGCGGGTACCGACCGCGCAGGGCGTTGAGGAACACCGCGGTGTAGTCGCCGAAGGTGTTCACGCCGACGAGGGAATCGAAGTTCGGGCCCGACGCCACTGCTTCGCCGAGGGTGTTCGCGAACGGTCCGAGACGGTCGATCGTCTCCTTCAGCTCTTTCTCGTTGTCGGTGAGGATCGTCGCGACGCGGTCGAACTTCTGCAGCACGGGCGTCAGCTGCGCGTTGTTCTCGGCGATGAAGCCCCGCAGCTGAGCGGTGACGTCACCGATCCCCTTGATCAGCTGGTTGAGCGCGTAGCGCCGCATCTCGATCTCCCCGACGAGCGCGTTGGCGTCGATGAGCAACCGGTTGATCTGTTCGTTGCGGTCGCCGACGATCTTGCTCACCTGGTTGGCCTTGGCGAGCAGCGCCCGCAGTTCCTTGTCGCGGTCGGCGACCGCTTTCGACAGCCGGGCCACCCCGTCGACCGCGCCCTGGACCTGATCGGGGGTCTCGGAGAAGGTGATGGTCAGGGTGTTCAGTGCCTCGTTGAGTTGGTCGGTGTCGGTCTCGGCCACGGTGTCGGTCGCACCTTCGAGCGCATCCTGCAGCGAGTACGGCGAGATCGTGTTGCCGACCGGGATCGAGCCACCGGGCTTGATCCGGTCGCCACCGTGCGGGATGACGGTGAGGTTGCGCCGGCCCAGCACGGTCTCGGTCCGGATCGCGGCCTGGGAGTCCGCACCCATCTCGACGGTGTCGTCCATCCGGAATCCGACCTTGACCTTGGTCCCGTCGTCGGTGCCGGCCAGTTCGATCGACTCGACGGTGCCCACCTGGACGCCGGAGACGGACACGATGTCGCCCGTGGTCAGCCCGCCCGCGTCGTCGAAGTAGGCGCTGTAGGTGCTGATCGGCGAGATGTAGGGCAACTTGTCCATCTGCATGGCGGTGATGACCACCAGGCCGATGACCACGATGCCGATGACGCCGACCTGGGCACGGCTGCGTTGCCCGCGCTTCTCCTCACGGGCGACGTCGGCCTCGTCGGACTCGGATCTGCGGCTCGAGAACATGCCGCCGAAGGGAAGACTCATGAGCCGTCACACCTTCCGCCGGCCGTCGTGGAGTTGCCCATCACGTTGTTCGATGTGTACAGGATGGTCTGGCCACCGGGCGCCGGGAGCATCAACCGGATGCGGCAGAAGTAGATCTGCAGCCAGGCACCGTAGGAACCCAGGTTCGACAGCGTCTTGTAGTCCTCGGGGAGTCGGGAGATCAGGTTGCGGATGAAGGGTTCCGCGGCGAGCAACTCCTCCGAGACCCGGCCGGTGTTGGTCACCATCGACTGCAGGGTGGGCCGTGTGGTCCCCAGGAGGTCCGCGAGGCCGTTGGTCACCCGCGAGGTCTGCGTCAGTGCGTTGCCGACGGTGCTCTTCTGTTCCGCCAGTCCGGTGACCAACTGCTGCAGCAGGTCGACGCTGGTGTCGAGGCCTTCGCGATCGCCGTCGAGCGTGGCGAGGGTCGTGTTGAGGTTGTCGATGACGTCACCGATCAACTGGTCGCGGTCGGCGAGGGAGTCGGTGAACGACGCGGTGTTGCCCAGCAGGGTGTTCAACGCCCCGCCCTGGCCCTGGAACACGGCGATCAGCGAACTGGTGAGCGCGTTGGCGTCGTCGGCGTCCAGAGTTCGGAACAGCGGCTTGAAGCCGCCGACGAGCTTGTCGAGATCGAGTGCGGGCTCGGTCTGTCCGACCGGGATCTGCGCGCCGTCGGCGAGGAAGGTCGACGTGTTGCCGGTCCCCTGCTGCAGCTCGAGATACCGGTCGCCGGTGAGGTTCTCGTACCGGATGAGTGCGCGGACCGATTCGGGGAGCGGGTACTGCTGGTCGACGCTGAAGGTGATCACGGCCTCGTTGGCGCGGTTCAGTTCGACGCCGCCGACGGATCCGACCTCGACGCCGGCGATCTTGACCTTGCTGCCGGACTTCATCGCCGACGCGCTGGTGAAGACGGCGCTGTACTCGTTCGACGAGCCGGAACGATAGCGGCTGAAGACGACGACCAGCGCGACGAACACCAGGACCATCACCACGGTGAAGGCGCCCAGCTTGATCAGGGTCGCGCGGAACGCGCGAGCGCGGTTATCCACGGGGCGGTTCTCCGAACAATATCTGGAACAGCTTCTGCGAGTTCGCCTTCGCCTTGGTTCTGGGCTGGTAGGGCTGCGGCGCGTTGTCGCCGACGTAGAACGGGGCGGGCACCGTCGTGGCGGGATCGCTGAGCCCACCGTCGCACGTCGGGGGGCCTTCGACGCCGACCCGGGGGAGGTCGTACGGGTAGGCGTAGGGGTCCCTACCGGGCAGCAGACCGGCGTCGAGCATCAGCATACCGTTGCGGCCGCCCATGAACGGCGCGGCGACCTCGGAGGCGATGGCGCCCGCGGTGAGGAAGCACTTGATGCCCGGCGAGTTGTAACCGAGCAGCGCCGCAATGGGATTCAGATCCGACAGCGCACCGATGAGGGTCTTCTTCGTCGGTGCGATGACGCCGTCGATGGTGTTGGCCATCCCGGTGGCGTTGATCAGCAGCGCGTCGAGGTTGGAGGTGTTGTCCACCAACGTGTTCCCGACGGTGGTGAAGTTGTCGACGGTGCGCATCAGGTCGGGCATCGAGTCGGCGTAGACGTTGGTGACCGTCGCGCCCTTGCGGAACAGCCGGTTCAGCGCCGGCAGATGCGGATTGGTCTTGCCGAGCAGCGCCGTCAGCTGTTCGAGCGCGACACCGATCTCCTCGCCCTGCCCCTGCAGTGCGGTGTTGATCGCACCGAGCGTCGCGTTGAGCTTCTCCGGCTGCAGCTGGGCGAGCACCGAGACGAGTTGCTGGTACACGGTGTTCAGCTCGACGACCACCCGGTCGGCGGGGATCTCCGCACCCGCGGTCAGCGTGCCCTCCGGCTCGCCCGGCACCACGAAGTTCACCGCCTTCGCACCGAAGATGGTGTTCGACTTGATGTCGGCGGCCACGTTGGCGGGAATCTTCGCCATGTCGGCGTCGGCGATGTCGAGGGTCAGGATCGCATCGCCGCCGCGCTCGGTGATCTCGGCGACGCGGCCCACCTCGACACCGCGCAGTTTGACCTTGGCGTCGGGGTTCATCACCAGTCCCGCGCGGGGGGCCACGAGGGTCACCTGCTGGGTGCCCTTGAAGGCACCGAGGAACGACGCGCTCGCCCCGATGATCAGGGCCAGCAGCACCGCGACCATGACCACCGCCGCCGTCCGGCGGGTGGCCCGTGAACGTTCTTGTCTCCTGCTCATCTGTCAGCCCGCCAGGTTGAACTTGCCGTCGGCGCCATAGATGGCGAGGGAGGTCAGCAGTGTGATCACGACCACAACAACGAGGGACGCGCGGACCGCGTTCCCGACGGCGACGCCGACGCCGACCGGCCCGCCCGAGGCGTTGTAGCCGTAGTAGGTGTGGATGAGCATGACGGCCACCGCCATGCAGATCGCCTGCACGAACGACCACAAGATGTCCGACGGGATGAGGAACGTGTCGAAGTAGTGGTCGTACACACCGGGTGACTGCCCGTACAGGAAGACCGTCGCCGATCGGCTGGCGAGGAACGACGCGAGCGACGCCAGCGCGTACAGCGGGATGATGGCGATCAGGCCGGCGATGATGCGCGTGGACACCAGATACGGGATGGACGAGATCGCCATCGTCTCGAGCGCGTCGATCTCCTCCGACACCCGCATGGCGCCGAGCTGCGCGGTGGCACCGGCGCCGATGGTCGCGGCGAGCGCGATCCCGGAGATCACCGGCACGGCTATGCGCACGTTGATGAACGCCGAGAAGAAGCCGGTGAGCGCCTCGACGCCGATGTTGGCCAGCGAGCTGTACCCCTGGACCGCGATCGTCCCGCCGGTGAACAGGGTCAGGAACCCGACGACCACGACGGTGCCACCGATCATCGCCAATGCGCCGGTGCCCATGGAGATCTCGGCGATGAGCCGCAGGGTCTCCTTCTTGTAGTGCTTGATCGCGCGCGGGATCGACACGACGCTGTCCCAGTAGAACAGCGCCTGATCGCCGATCTGATCCCAATCCTCGCCGGCGCGCTTGACCGCGACCCGCGCGGTCCGGAACCGGGTGGTGAACGGAAGTACCATCACTCAGCCCGCCGTTGCCTTGAGACCGACCGCGGTGACCACGACGTTGACGACGAACAGCGCCATGAACGAGTACACGACGGTCTCGTTGACGGCATCGCCGACGCCCTTCGCGCCACCCTTGACGTTGAGGCCCTGATAACAGCCCACCATTCCGGCGAAGAGGCCGAACAGTGCTGCCTTGACCATCGAGATCATCAACTCGCCGAATCCGGTGAGGAGGGTCAGGTTGGCCACGAACGCACCGGGATTCACGTCCTGGAGATAGACGGAGAAGATGAACCCGCCGCCGATGCCGATCGTGCAGACGAGGCTGTTCAGCAGCAGCGCCACCCCGGTGGAGGCCACGATCCGCGGCACCACCAGACGATGGATCGGGTTGATGCCGAGCACCTTCATCGCGTCGATCTCTTCGCGGATGGTCCGGGCGCCGAGGTCGGCGCAGATCGCGGTGGCGCCGGCACCGGCGACGATCAGCACGGTGACGATCGGGCCGATCTGGGTGACGGTGCCGAGAGCGGCGCCAGCGCCGGACAGGTCCTGCGCGCCGATCTCGCGCAACAGGATGTTCAGGGTGAAGCTGACGAGAACCGTGAACGGGATGGCGACCAGGAGGGTGGGCACCATCGACACGCGGGCGATCGCCCAGGACTGTTCGACGGTCTCCCGCCACTGGAACGGACGGTGGAACAGCTCGCGCGCCGACTCGACGCCGAGCGCCACGAAATCACCGATTCCACTGAGGGGTGTGGCCAGTTTGCTCAGCATCGCCCAACCCGCTTCACCCTCGCACCATCGCGAAACCTATCACGCACAATCGAGCAGAATTGGTCAGTTGACCAGAGCGCTTGCCGAGAATGTGCGTCCCGGATCGCGGTCGGCGAAGTGTCCCGTCAGGGTCTTCGCGAGGTCCTCGGCGGACCACGCATCACCCTCGGCGACGAAGACCTCGTCGACGGTCGGCGCGGCCATCAGGGTGACCTTGGGACCGTAGACGACGAACACCTGGCCGGTGACGGCGTCGGAGTCGGGGCCGGCGAGGTAGGTGACCAGCCGCACGACATGCTCGGGATCGAGAGGGTCCACTCCGTCGGTGGGTGCGTCGCCGAAGACGGCGGCGGTCATCGCGGTCCGCGCCCGCGGGCAGATCGCGTTGGCGCGCACGCCGTATCGCTTGAGGGCACGCGAGGCCGACAGCGTGAGTGCGGTGATACCCGCTTTCGCGGCGCCGTAGTTGGCCTGCCCCTCGGGACCGAGGAGCCCGGCCTCCGACGCGGTGTTGATGATCCGGCCGTACACCGGACCGCCCGCCTCTTTCGAGGCAGCGCGCCAGTGCGACGCCGCGTTGCGCGTGAGCAGGAAGTGGCCGCGCAGGTGGACGCGGATCACCAGGTCCCACTCGTCGTCGGTCATGTTGAACAGCATCTTGTCGCGCACGACGCCCGCGTTGTTCAGGACGATGTCGAGCGAGCCGAGTCGGTCGGTCGCCGCGGCCATGATCGCGGTGGCGGTGGCCGAGTCACCGATGTCACCGGGCACCGCGACCGCGCGGCCGCCTGCTGTCGTGATCGCGTCGATCACGTCGCTCTGCTCGAGCGCCGCGGGGAGGTCGTTCACGACGACCGCGGCCCCCTCGGCAGCCAATCCGATGGCCTCCGCACGCCCGAGACCTGCACCTGCACCGGTGACGACCGCGACGCGACCGTCCAACGTGTAACCCACCCGATTTCCTCCTGAGCTAAAACTAGAACCTGTTCTAGCATGATTCGCGAATGGATGGAACAGATCGGAGTTTTCGCTCGGGTCAGTCCTCGACGACGGTCAGCGCCGACTTCGGACAGTTGGCGGCGACCTGACGCAGTTCCTCGACACGGTCCGCGGGGATGTCTTCTTGGAGAATCACCAGGTAGTCGTTGTCATCCAGATCGAAGAAGTCCGGAGCCATCCCCACGCAGATGGCGTTGGACTCGCAGAGGTCGAAATCTGCCTTGATACGCATCGGAACCGTCTCCTCGTCGATAAGTCACCTGTTGACTGGGCTGTGAGAACAGGTTAGAACGTGTTTCAGAAGTGCACGAGCACTTCGTCTGTCAACTTGACCATAAGCCGGGACCGGACGCTAGCCGATCCACCCCTTGGAGTGTCGATGCGCATCGCCTATACCGACCAACAAGCCGAGCTCCGAAGGGAACTCCGCGACTACTTCTCCGGCCTCATGACCGAGGAACGTCGTGCCGCCCTGTCGGGCGGCGACGGTGAACTCGGCGAGGGCGACGCGTACCGTGACGTCGTCGCGCAGATGGGCGCCGACGGCTGGCTCGCCCTGGGCTGGCCCACCGAGTTCGGTGGCCAGAACAGGTCGATGATGGACCAGCTGATCTTCACCGACGAGGCGGCGATCGCGGGTGCACCCGTCCCGTTCCTCACCATCAACTCCGTGGCGCCGACGATCATGAACTACGGGTCGGACGAGCAGAAGGCGTACTTCCTCCCCCGGATCGCGGCGGGCAAACTGCACTTCTCCATCGGGTACTCCGAGCCGGGCGCCGGCACCGACCTCGCCGCACTGCGGACCACCGCGGTCCGCGACGGCGACGACTACGTCATCAACGGCCAGAAGATGTGGACCAGTCTGGTCGCCTACGCCGACTACATCTGGTTGGCCTGTCGCACCGATCCGTCGACGCTGGAACCGGGCGGCAAGAAGCACAAGGGCATCTCGATGCTCATCGTGCCCACCACCGCCGAGGGCTTCAGTTACACGCCGGTGCACACCATGTCGGGGGTGGACACCAGCGCGACGTACTACCAGGACGTCCGGGTCCCCACGTCGTCGATCGTCGGCGAGGAGGGCGGCGGGTGGCCGCTGGTCACCAACCAGCTCAACCATGAGCGGGTCGCGCTCTGCAGCGCGGCGCCGATCCAGACCGCCCTGCGCGAGACGATCGCGTGGGCTCAGCAGACCAAGACCGGCGACGGGCATCGGGTGATCGACGCCCCATGGGTGCAGCAGAACCTGGCCCGCGTCCACGCCAAGGTCGAGTTCCTCAAGCTGATCAACTGGAAGATCGCCTCGGTCGCGAGTTCCGGCGGATCGCCGAGCCCGGCCGACGCCTCCGCGACGAAGGTCTACGGCACGGAGTTCGCCACCGAGGCCTACCGACTTCTCATGGAGGTCGTCGGACCGGCCGCGACGCTGCGAACCGGAAGCACCGGCGCGCACCTGAACGGTCGCCTGGAGCGGTTCCAGCGCACGTCGCTGATCCTCACGTTCGGCGGCGGCACCAACGAGATCCAGCGCGACATCATTGCGATGCTCGCCCTCGGCCTGCCGCACCAGCGCAGATAGCCCCGACCGCTGGTTGAGCAGCCAGCGAGCACGCCCCCGCTGGTTGAGTAGCCCCGAGCGAGCGCAGCGAGCACCCGCCCCACCCGCTGGTTGAGTAGCCCCGAGCGAGCGCAGCGAGCACGCGGCGTATCGAAACCACCAACCGCACCCCGAACCTGGAGACCCACCATGGACTTCTCGCTTCCCGAATCCGGCGCCGACGTCCGCGGGCTGGCCCGCGACATCGCGACGTCGATCAGCACCCCCGAGCGGGTCGCCGAACTGGAGACGGCTCGTGCCGCGCTCGACGCGGACCTGTGGCGCGAACTCGGCGGCGCCGGACTCCTGGGCCTCGAGTTGTCCTCCGAGACCGCCGGGGATGCCGGCGGCGACCTCGGGATCGTCGAGAATGCGCTCGTGGCAACCGAACTCGGACGCGTGCTGGCCCGCGTACCGTTCGGTCCGCACGCGATCGCCGCCCTTCCGGTGATCGCCACGCACGGCTCGTCGGCACTCCGGGAGCGGATCCTCGGGTCCGGGGCCACCGGCGACTCGGTGCTCACGGTCGCGGTCGAGGAGGACCTGGCCACCGACTTCACCTCGCCCGCAACCACCTTCTCGTCCGACGGTGGCCTGACCGGCGTGAAGGTCGACGTCCCCTACGCCGAGGCCGCGGACATGTTCGTGGTCACCGCGTCCGGACCCGACGGTGTCGTCGCGGTGGTCGTGGCCGCCGATGCCCCGGGCGTCGTCGTCACCCCGACCCCCGCCACCGGGCTGATCCCGTCGGCGCAGGTCGAATTCGACGGCACGCCGGTGTCCGACGACGCCGTTCTCGACGGCGGCGCCGACACGGCCGCGACGCTCATCGCGCGTGCGACCCTGGCCTGCTGCGCCGAACAGACCGGCATCGTCGAACGCGGCCTCGAGCTCACCGCCGAGTACGCCCGCGAGCGCGAACAATTCGGCCGCGCCATCGGGTCGTTCCAGGCGGTCGCCCAACGTCTCGCCGACGGGTACATCGATGCCCAGGGGCTAACACTCACGACGACGCAGGCGGCCTGGTTGCTCGACCATTCGACCGGCCACACCCCGGAGCTGCAGAATGCGGTCGCGACCGCCAAGTTCTGGGCCGCCGAGGCCGGGCACCGGGTGGCGCACACGGCCGTCCACGTGCACGGTGGTGTCGGCCTCGACACCAGTCACCCGGTCCATCGTTACTTCCTGCGCGCCAAGCACAACGAGTTCGCATTCGGTTCCGCGACCGCCTCGGTGCGGGCCATCGGAGCCGAACTGGCCGCCACGCCGGCGTGAACCGACCGGTCGCGGCGACGCACGCCTCGACGGTCGCCGATCTGCTCGCTCCGCTGATCGAGGTCGACGACCGCGGGGTCTGGTTCGAAGACGAATTTCGCTCCTGGACCGATCATCTCGCCGACGCGGCGCTGCTGGCCGGGGCGTTGCGCGGCCGGTTGTCGGATGACCGCCCGCGTCACGTGGGCGTGCTGCTGGCGAATACGCCGGTGTTCAGCGCGCTCTTCGCCGCGGCGGCACGACACGGATTCGTGCTGGTCGGCCTGAACACCACCCGCCGCGGCGACGCGCTCGCCGCCGACATCGCCCGTGCCGAATGTCAGATCGTGCTGTGCGGCGACGACACCCGGCATCTGCTGGACGGCCTCGGCCTGGGCGGAACCCGCGTCGTCGATGTCGATTCGCCCGAATGGGCGGCCGCGGTGGCCGCGGGTGAGCCGGCACCCCTTGCCGATGCGTCGCCGGACGACCTGCTGATGCTGATCTTCACGTCGGGGACGACCGGCGACCCTAAGGCCGTGCGGTGTACGCACCGGACGTTCGCGACCAGCGGTCCGATGCTGGCCGAGCGCTTCGGTATCGGGCCGGACGATGTCGCGTATCTCTCGATGCCGATGTTCCATTCCAACGCGATGATCGCCGGGTGGTGCGTCGCGGTGGCGGGCGGGGCGTCGATCGCGTTGCGGCGCAGCTTCTCCGCGCGTGGGTTCGTCGACGACGTCCACCGGTACGGCGTGACGTACGCCAACTACGTCGGCAAACCGATGCACTACATCCTCACGACCGATCCGCGCCCCGACGACGCGGCGAGTCCACTGCGGATCATGTACGGCAACGAGGCATCCGCCCGCGACCGGCTCCGGTTCTCCGAACGCTTCGGCTGCCGCGTGATCGACGGATTCGGATCCACTGAGGGCGGCGTGGCCATCACGCGCACCCCCGACACACCCGATGATGCCCTGGGCCCACTGCGTGAACCGACCGCGGTCGTCGACGTCGACACCGGCGAGCCTGTTCCGGCCGGCGTGATCGGTGAGATCGTGAACCTCTCGGGGCCCGGCCTTTTCGCCGGCTACCACAACGATCCCGACGCCACCGCGGACCGCATGCGCGGCGGGATCTACCACACCGGCGACCTCGCCTGGGTCGACGACGCCGGTTACCTGCACTTCGCCGGACGTCTCGGCGACTGGTTGCGCGTCGACGGCGAGAACATCGGCACCGGCCCCATCGAGCGAATCCTGCTGCGTCACCCGACGATACGGCAGGTCGCGGTGCACGGCGTGCCGGTCGAGATCGGTGACGAGATCGAGGCGGTCCTGGTCGCCGACGTGCTCACGGCCGACGACTTGAGCCAGTTCCTCTCCGCGCAAGAAGATCTCGGCCCGAAACAGTGGCCGCATCGGGTGCGGCTCGTCGACGAACTCCCCGAGACCGCGACCTTCAAGACCGTCAAACGCCTCCTGGCTTCCGATGCCACCCCGCCCACCTGGCGTCGGGACGGTCGGGTCTATCGCGCCGCGACGTAGGCTCCCTCCCACGATCCGTATGACGTTGTGACCGGTTTCCGGGCATCACGTCATACGGATCTTCTGCGCCCCTGTGGATGGCGCTCCGCGTTCGCGATCGTCACGCACTACGTTGACAGCGCACAGTTCTGGTATGCGCTGATCGTGCTAGCTTCTACGCACACTCTCGGGGGGAGACGATGGCAGATCTGACCGTAGATCCGGCAGCGCTGGTCACAGCCGCTATGGAGATCCAACAGTGCGCTTCGAACATCGGGGGGTTGCACCTCAGTGCAGGACTGGGGACCACCTACGCGACCCAGACGTTCGGCGGCCTCGCCGGCTCCTTCCGAGGCGCGACCGACGACATGAGCGATATCGCGAGCTCCGGTGATTCGCAGATCAAGACGTCGATGTCGAATGCTTCGAAGGCAATCTCTGCTTTTGCTGAGTTGGTGATCAACGCCCGCGACACCACCGTCGACACTGATCAATCCGGAGCAAACCGCATTTCGAGCGCGATCGCCTTCCCTTCGAGGACCGGCCCACTGACGGACCACCCAGTTCCGCTCGAAATTCTCCTGGGCGTCACGGAGAGGGGACCGCGGTAGCATGCCGCCGAGCTACAACGAGGTCACGGCATGGACGCCTGATCAACTCCGGTTCATCGCCAATGGACTCTTCGCTATGAAGGCTCGTCTCGACGCCGAGGCACCCAAGGCTGGAAACCCAGTCCTTAACCTGACGGGTGCGGAGTGGACGGGTAAGGCCAGAGGACCAGCCGATGACCGAGCGGAGGCCATCACACGCTGGCTCCGCGGCGTCGCGGACGAATACGGCGATCTCGCCGATGCGATGAACCGCGGCGCGTTTTCCATCGAAGGAGCAGTCACCGCCCTCGAGAACGGGACAACGTCATCAGAGTCCCAGGGTTATGTGCTGAATAGGGGAAGCCGCGAGTACGAGGTGACCTTCGAGAAAGCGAAGGCTCCGCCGGGCGCCGAGTACGACGCGAACGTCGCCTTTCAACATCAAACCGCCTTGCGCAATCTCGGTATAGCTGCGGACCAGGCGGTGAGCGACACGAGCGCAGCCGTCAACTCCGCTTTGGCTGCACTTGGCGGCATCACCCCGGTTTCGATCGCCACGTCCAGCGGGTCGATGACGCGCGCGGCGAATCAAGTGGACGCGTTCCGGGAAGTCTACGGACGCGTCCCGGTCAGCGAGAACGACTGGCGAATGGCGGCCGCGTTGGATCCGCACAGCTACAACCCGAAAAACAAGGGCGTTCCGCCGGTTGTCAGCATTATCAAGATCAATCCTGTACCTGGGCAGGGAGTAGTGGCCACGGGTTTGTTCATTCCGATCGACAAGGTCATCGCAGGCCCTGGGTGGATGAAGTTCAACAGGAATCTCGGAGACGACCGAGGCTTCGATCCGAACTTCTCCCCAGAAGACACCCGCGTGTCCTATTTCATCGATTACGAGAACGGCGTGATCGTGGCACGTCAGAACCCTTCCTGCGATGACAAAGGCAATGTCAAAACCGGAACTCCGTCGGTGCAGGCAAGCCAGCTACCCGATGGAACGGTTGCAATTGCATATGACGGTTGGGATCCGCTCGCACCTCCTGGGCCAGAAAAAGTTGGCTGGTCCGTCAATGGCCAGACCATTGTGACGCCCGGCCAGGGCGGCGCTCGAGTGTCGGGCGAAGCCACGGATTTCCCTTCCATGGAGACCTACCAATACCTTCCCGATGGCCGGACTCAAGTCTTACACCAAGACGACGCAGGCGACCACCACGAGACAGGTCCAATGGCGAATCTCCCCCTCCACCACGATTACGGCGACTACAAAGACGATTTGGATCGCTTTCCGACCGAAACGTATGTGTCACCCGGAAATCACTCGTATCCAATCGACCTTGGCGATATCACCGGAATGACTGATCTGGGTGACCCGGAGAATCCCCCTGTACTCAAAGGAGTTCGATGAGACATTTTGAATTTGCTATTCATCCTCTAGAGCAATACGAAGCGAGCTGAGTCTCGTGTCGTCTTCCACCGAGAAGCCAGCTGATCCAGACGCTCGCACAGGCCAAACCATTTTTGCGGCCCAGACAGCGATAGCAGTCCTCGTCATGATCGCCATGTTTGTGGCACCCGCTGTGCCTGGTCTGTGGTCAGCGACCATCTCTCGTGTACTCGTCGCAGTTGCTGCCCTCACGACGTCGTTCGTTCTCTACTTCTTCAGCAACTCGGCGCGGGGATGGGCGGCCGTGATCGCGGTAGCCACGTGTGTCAGTGGCACCGTGTTGATGCTGCTGGAGGCCTGACACGTGGATACTCGGTTCTTCGGTCCGGTAACACCCTTCGCCACGATTGCCGCGTCGGCGACATCACTTCTTGCATATGCGCTCTTGTGGGGACTAGGGCTCGTACTCGGCGTTCTACTGTTCTTGTTCAGCGCCGTCGGAACGTACGCCCACGGCATCACCAGGCAGGTGTGCACCGGCATCGCCATTGGCACGCTGGTGGTTTTGGGCGGTTTCGCGATCGCCGTGCTGTTTTTCGCCGACACGTGATGTGCGCGTCGCGACGGCCGCCTCGCGCCTGCCGGGCGGCGGGGAATGTGTCCATTGGAGGTGCATGTGCACTCCGGATGGGAGACTGACACCACCACGTCCGACGAGAGGCTCGAAACGATGACCGGTAGGTACCTGCTCCGCACCCTGGGCATCGCACTCGGATGCGCAACCGCGGCAATCCTCTCCCCCGCGATCGCGAACGCCGCACCGAACGACGTGACGATCACACCCTCGGTGTCGGGCAACTCGGTCACCGTGACCGTCACGAACCGGTCCACGGCGGTGATCGGGTGCAAGATGTTCGGACTCCCGGCCGGGTCTGTGGCCGACAGCGACTCGCGACCACCCTTCGGATACGTCAACCCGGTCGACCCGCGCGCACTGATCGCGCCGGGCGGCACGCGCACCGTGGCGCTCGAGGTGTTCACCGACGAGGGCCCGAGTGGGTCCACCGTCCTGCCCGACGGCGCCTACGACCTGTACTGGGGATGCACCACCGTGCCTGGATTTGACGGCGTCGAACAGTGGGGCACGCTGGGCCCGGCCGGAAAGCCGTCGACCGCGCGAACCACGCGGCTGACACTTCCCGCCGAAGTCGGCACCCTGATCGCACCGACCCCCATGCCGCCGGGGCCGTGCCCCGACGCGAGCTGCCTCCCGCCAGACGTCGCCGACATCGTCGACGACCTATGGGGCGAGTACACCTCGCCCTAGCCTGAGCCAAGCGGCGAGGCCGTTGCCGTCGGGGACACTCGCCCGGTCACCCAGTGGCTTCGACTCGGCTCCTCGCTCCGCTCGGTGCCGGCTCAACCAGCGGGGGGGTGGCCGACCGCGCGGGCACCAGCCAGCCGGCTCAACCAGCGCGGGGTGGCCGCTGCCGCGGGATCAAGACGACTGGCGGCCTCGACGCAACGGTCGTGCCGACGCGTTGGTTCCGAAGACAGGTCGATTGGTGACCGATTGCCCGGCTGGTCCCGCATGTGGTCGGACTCACGTGGCGCCGACGGCCGACTTCCGGTGCTCTGGGAGATAGGGAACCGCTCAATTCGGGCTTCCCCGACGGGACAGACCGCCGATGCCGCCGGGACGCACTCCCCCGTTCGAAAGCCGATCACGACCACAGCCCTATCGACAGGACTGGAGCCGACCGATGACCGTAGCCGAACGCACCGCACCCGAATCCGACTCCCGCAGACAGTCAACCCGAACGGAGCTGCTGGGCCCCTTCCACGACGGGCGAGAAATGATTCTCGCCGCCGTCCTCGCCGCGTTGGCCGGGGCCACCGGCGCGGCGGCGTGGCTGTACTCCTCCGGGTGGTACGTGACCTTCATGACGGGCAACAGCGAGCGACTGGTGCTCGAACACGTCAAGGGGGCCCACCAGCTCGGCTTCACCGCTCTGCTGACCGTGGTGGTGTTCGTTCTCGGCGTGTTCGTGGCCACCCTGGCCAGGATGTACGTTTGGCGCAAAGCCCGGCACGGGGCGACGATGCTGACCGCGGGCTCGACGATCGCCGCGTGGCTCATCGACATCAACCTCGACAACGGCAACCGAGAATTCGGCGCCGGCCCGGTGCTCTGCCTGGCCTTCGGTCTCGGCGCACTCAACACCTCGATCAGCCGCAAGGGCGAGGTCGTCATGCCTCTGTCCTACGTGACCGGCACCCTGGTGAAAATTGGCCAGGGCGCCGGGTTGCACGTGTCCGGCGCCAAGCGATGGGGATGGGTCGCTCACCTGAGCACCTACGCGGGATTCCTCGCCGGTGCAGGATTCGGCGGCCTGCTGTTCAACGCCTTCGACGAACGGAACTCGCTACTGACCCTGGCCGTGGTCGCGGTGGTCGCCGCGGCGATCACCTGGCGTCTGGATCATCCCAAGTTCTTGCGTGCCGACGTCCGCTGACATGAGTGGCCGCGTCGTCGGCCGGTCGCGTCGACTGCTGGGCAGGCCGGTCAGCCGCCCAGCGTCTTGTTCATCCGGCCGACGGCCTCCTCGTACTCGCTGACGAGGTCGGCGATGAGGTCGGCGACGGGCGTGATCGCGTTGCAGCGTCCGACGATCTGACCGGCCGGCATCGCGACGACATCGGGATTGTCGGCCTGTGAGATCCGTGCGTGCGCCTCGGCGACGAGCAGGTTCTGCAGCGGCATCGGCAACGGTTCGGGCGCGGACTCGGCGTCCCAGGCATCGGTCCAGGCCGTCTTCAGCAGTCGCGCAGGCTTTCCCGAGTAGATGCGGCGGCGCACGGTGTCCCGCGACGTCGCCTTCAGCAGTGCCTGCTGGACAGTCGACGGCTTGTCGGAACCCTCCGGCACGCCGAGCTTGTACTCCGCCGCCGTCAGCCAGTACGTGCCCATCCACACGCCCTGCGCACCGAGCGCGATCGCCGCGGCGATCTGGCGGCCACTGCCCACGCCACCGGCCGCGAGGACCGGCGCGGTGTCACCGACCGCGTCGACGAGATCCGGCCACAGGATCATCGAGGTGACCTCACCGGTGTGCCCGCCGCCCTCGTAGCCCTGGGCGATGACGATGTCGACGCCCGCCTCGACGTGATGCAGCGCATGCTCTTTCGCGCCCGCGAGCGCGGCGACCAGGACGCCGTTGTCGTGCGCGGTCTGGATGACGTCGGCCGGCGGCGAGCCGAGTGCGTTGGCGATCAGCTTGATCTGTCCGTACTTACGACGATGCTCCATCGCGACGTCGACATGCGAGCGCGCGACCGAGTGCAACCAGCCGAGCACCCCGGCGTCGACCCGGTCTCCACCCGGGAGCGGGGGCACACCCAGATCGTCGAGCGTGCGTTCGACGAACGCGCGGTGCTCCGGCGGGATCATCGAGTCGAGGTCCATCTTCGAGCCCTCGGTCGGGATCTTGGCGGGCATCACCACATCGACGCCGAACGGTTTGCCGTCGGTGTTCTCGTGCATCCACTCCAGGACTTCGTCGAGCTCCTCGGCCTCGTTGAAGCGGACACAACCCAGGACACCGAGGCCACCGGCCCGACTGATCGCCGCCGCCACGTCCTGGCTGGGGGTGAATCCGAAGATCGGATACTCGATGCCGAACTTCTCGACCAGTTCAGTACGCATGTTTCAGCTCCCTTTCGGCGCTCTACTGCGCCTCGTCGGCGGGACGTTCGGTGGTGACCGACGCTCCCCATCGATAGTCGGGTTTGCCTGCGGGAGAACGCTTGATCTCGTCCACGAACCACACGCTGCGCGGACACTTGTAGCCCGCCAACTCTTTTCGGACAACGTCGTTGAGACTCGTGAGCGACGGGCGCGCACCGTCCCGAGTCGCGATGACTGCCGCGACGCGCTGACCCCACCGGTCATCGGCCACACCCACCACGACGGTGTCGAACACGTCCGGGTGGGCCTTGAGCGCCCCCTCCACCTCCTCGGGGAAGACCTTCTCGCCGCCGGTGTTGATCGACACCGACCCACGGCCGAGCATGGTGATCGTGCCATCGGCCTCGAGGACGGCGTTGTCGCCGGGCAGCGAGTAGCGCACGCCGTCGAAGACCTTAAACGTCTTCGCCGACTTCTCCGGGTCGTTGTGGTAGCGCAGCGGTACGTGGCCGGATCGCGCCAGCACACCGACCTCGCCGCTGCCCGGCTCGACCGGCGTACCGTCCTCCCGCAAGACGTGGGTCTCCTTGTCCGCCTTCACCCGCGGACCGCCGGTGTGCGGCGTGTCCTTCGCGACGACGCCCATCCCGCCGAAGCCGGTCTCCGACGATCCGATCGCGTCGATGATGACCGAATTCGGGAACCGGTCGAGGAACTGTTCCTTGACGCTCGGTGAGAACAGGCAGGCCGACGACGCGATCGACAGCACGCTCGACAGGTCACGGTCCCCACCGCTCTCCAGCGCCTCGATCATGGGGCGCCCCATCGCATCTCCGGTGATGAACACGACGTTGACCTTGTGTCGTTCGACGATGTCCCACGCCGACGATCCGCTGAACTCGGGGTACACCACCGCTTTTCCGCCGGCGAAGAGGGACTGGAAGATCGCCCACTGCGAGCCGCCGTGAATGAACGGCGGAATCGGGTACCGGACGAGCTGTCCGCCCTCGGCACCGGTCTTGGCAAGATGCCACTCGTCGGGTACGGGTTCGCTGGTGTACCAGTCGATTCCACCACCGAGGACGCGCCACACGTCTTCCTGCCGCCACACCACGCCCTTCGGCTTCCCGGTGGTACCGCCGGTGTAGAGCATGTACAGGTCGTCGTCGCTGCGTTCCTCGAAGTCGCGTTCGGTCGACGACGCCGCGATCGCCTCCTCGAAACGGATCGCATCGCTGTGGCCCGCGCAGCACAGGTCCTCGTCCGACCCGTCCTCGATGACGACGCGGTACTCGAGATCGGGCGCTTTCGGCAACGTGTTGCACACGCGACCGGCGAAGCTCCGCTCGTGGATCAGCACCTTCATCCCGGAGTCGGTGAAGATGTGTTCCAACTCGGCTTCGACGTAGCGGTAGTTGACGTTGACCATCACCGCGCGAGCCTTGAAGATGGCGACCATCGCCTCGACCGACTCGATGGTGTTCCTGCTGTACAGACCCACTCGGTCGCCCGGTTGTACGCCCAGTTCCCGGAGTTTGTGGGCGAGGGCGTTGGCACGCGCCTCCAGGTCGGCGTAGGAGCGCAAGCGGTCGCCCGACTCGAGCGCGACGCGCTCGGGAACAAGGTCGACGGCATGCTCGATGAGGTCGGCGATTGTGTAGGCCATGGTTCAAAATTAGAACGTGTTATCGTTCTGGGCAAGCGGCAATACGCGCCCGCCACCATCACCTGATCACCACCCGAGCACAGCGACACCGGAGTGCAGCGATGACCACAGCAACCCCCGCCGAGTCCGTCACCGAAAAGGCACCCGAGTGCCTCGTCGAGAAGCGCGGGCACATCCTGATCGTGACGATGAACCGACCGGAGGCGCGCAATGCGCTGTCGACGGAGATGATGCGGATCATGACCGAGGCGTGGGACCAGGTCGATGCCGATCCCGACATCCGGGTGGCCATCCTCACCGGCGCCGGCGGGTACTTCTGCGCGGGCGCCGACCTGCAGAGCATGAACAAGAACGCTCCCGGCGACACCGTCGACTCCGGTGCGTGGAATCCGGCCTCGTTGCCGGCCCTGCTGAAGGGACGCCGTCTCACCAAGCCGCTCATCGCCGCAGTGGAGGGACCCGCCATCGCCGGCGGTACCGAGATCCTGCAGGGCACCGACATCCGGGTCGCCGGCGAGAGCGCGAAGTTCGGTGTCTCCGAGGCCCGTTGGGGCCTGTACCCGATGGGTGGCAGCGCGGTTCGCCTCGTCCGGCAGATCCCGTACACCGTGGCGTGCGACATCCTGCTGACCGGCCGCCACATCACCGCGCGCGAGGCGCTCGAATACGGACTGATCGGCCATGTCGTCGACGACGGGACCGCTCTCGACAAGGCACTCGAACTCGCCGGGAAAATCGCGGCCAACGGTCCGCTCGCGGTGCAGGGCATCCTCAAGACCATCCGCGACACCGAGGGCCTACACGAACTCGACGCCTTCGAGATCGATGCGAAGATCGGCATCTCGGTCTTCAAGTCGAAGGATGCGAAGGTCGGACCCCGCGCGTTCGCGGAGAAGCGCACGCCGGAGTTCACCGGGGAGTAGCGGCACCGGGCGGTCGCGCCGCGCAGCGACTTCCGCGACGCCCCCGGTCAGCGGACGGCGTCCGACGTATCCTCCGACGACCTACGTGGGCGCAGCACGATCTCGTCGAGACGCCGACGATGATGCTCTTCGATGGTCATGCCCGCCTGGATCTCGTCGACGAGGGCTGCGGCGACGTCGCGGATCTTCACGTTCTCCTGCTGTGAGCGCCACCGGAGCACGTCGAACGCCCGGTCGGCGTTGACTCCGTAGACCAGCATGAGCATGCCCTTGGCCTGCTCGATCACGCCGCTGCTGTCGCGGAAGGCTCGTACCTGGTCGTCGACCCGCCGTTGCCACACGGCCATCTCGGCGTCGGTCAGGTCGAGGTAGAAGCCCTCGGTGCCGATGGCGCGCCGCGTGGCGTCGGTGATGGAATGCGCGATGACCGCGACCGGTCGGACCCGCCCGGACGTGTCGACGATGCGGTGCCGACTCGAGAACGGCGCGTGATTGGTGAGCATCTCGGCCAGCACGGCGTCGAAGTGGGCTCGATCGTCGGGGTGCTTGTGGCGGCGCATGAGTTCGGTGGTCGGTTCGACCTCCCCCGGCGCATAACCGTGCAGGGCGGCGACCTCATCGGACCATTCCCACTTCTCGCCCTCGTAGAAGAAGCGGAAGTCGCCGATACGTTGCATGCCCGACGGCATCCGGCCGGACCGGTCGGTCTGCCGACCCGCCGGGAGGCCATCCCGTCCGTGGTCGGCGTCTCCGCAACGGGGCCGTGATCACTTGGCTGCACGCGAGAAATTCTATGTTCGATCGGCATGCACGGCCGCAGGTTCTGCAGTTAGGAAGTCGTCGACGACTGTCGCACGCGGCGGATCACCGATACCGTGTCCCGTCGGGCACACGCCGACACCGGGTGCGTCGTCACACCAACGTCGCGAGTTCCCGGATCGTCTCGGTGTCGCGGGCGGTGACCATGAGCATGGTGACGCCGGCCGCCTCCCACTCCTTGATCTGAGAGCGCACCTCGTCGGCCGTGCCGACGAGCATCGTCTCGCGGACCATCTCGTCGGGCACTGCGGCGATCGCCTCGGCCTTCTTGCCGCTGAGGAACAGGCTCACGATCTCGTCGACGGCGTCGGCGTAACCCATCCGCTTGTACAGCTCGGCATGGAAGTTCTTCTCCTTGGCGCCCATTCCGCCGACGTAGAGCGCCGTCGACGGCCGGTAGCGATCGATGGCCGCGGGCACGTCGTCGGTGATCACCACCTGTACCGTCGCGGCCACCTCGAAGTCCTCCCGGGAACGACGCGCACCCGGCCGCGCGAAACCCTCATCGAGCCACGCGTTGTACTGGTCGGCGAGACCGAGACTGAAGAAGATGGCCAGCCAGCCGTCGGCGATCTCTGCGGTCTGCGCGACGTTCTTCGGGCCCTCGGCACCCAGCCAGATCGGGACGTCGGCGCGAAGCGGATGAGTGATCGGCTTGAGTGGTTTTCCGAGTCCGGTCGCCCCGGGTGCGTCGCCCGGGTACGGCAGCGGATAGTGCGGACCCGCGCTGGTCACCTTGTCCTCTCGGGCCAGCACGTCCCGCACGACGCGCACGTATTCGCGGGTGCGTGCCAACGGTTTTGCGAACGGTTCGCCGTACCAGCCCTCCACCACCTGCGGACCCGACACCCCGAGTCCGACGATGTGCCGGCCGCCGGAGAGATGGTCGAGGGTCAGCGCGTGCATGGCGAGGGAGGTCGGCGGCCGCGCCGACAGCTGGGCCACCGCCGTGCCCAGACGGATGCGCGAGGTCGCCGCGCCCCACCAGGCGAGCGGCGTGTACGCGTCGGAGCCCCACGACTCGGCGGTGAAGACCGCGTCGAACCCGCATTCCTCCGCGGTGGCGATCAACTCCGGCGCTTCGCGAATCGGATCGGTACCCCAGTACCCCAGTTGCAGACCGAGCTTCACAACCACTCCCCTTCTCGCCGGGCCGCGCTTCCCACGGCCTGACATGCATCTTGTGCCCAATACTAGAACGTGTTCTACTCAAGATGTGAGCATGAGCGTAACGTCTCCGGCCGCCCCGAATCCCGTCGCCGAGGTGCCCGAGCCGAAGTCCCCCATCCTGACCGCTCCCCTGACCAACTCCTTCGACTACACACGGTCGCTGGGCCCGGTCCTGAGCCAGTTCGCGCTCGCGTTGCGCGATGGCCGGATCATCGGGTCCAAGGGCAGCGACGGCAAGGTGTCGGTTCCCCCGGTCGAGTTCGACCCCGTCACCGGCACCCAGTCCGCCGAGTTCGTCGAGGTGTCGACCGTCGGCACGGTGACCACGTGGACGTGGAACCCCGAGCCGGTGCCGGGCCAACCGTTGGACACGCCGTTCGCGTGGGCGCTGATCCGTCTCGACGGCGCGGACACCACACTGCTGCACGCGGTTTCGACCGACTCGCCCGACGACCTGTCGACCGGCCTGCGGGTCCACGCCGTCTTCGGCGCCGCGCGCATCGGCCGGATCGACGACATCGCGTACTTCGCCCCCGGCGAGAAACCCGCCACCGCTCCGGCCAACACCGCCGACGCCCCCCAGGGCGCGGAGGCGGGGCTGCTCGTCATCCCCACCCCGGTCAGCACCGCGATCACGCACTCGGCCAACGAGGAAGAGTCCGTGTACCTCGAAGGACTGAAGGCGGGCAAGCTGATCGGCACCCGCATCGGTTCGGGAGTCGATGCCGGGCGCGTGTACTTCCCGCCCCGCGGCGTCAGC
The DNA here is from genome assembly GCF_042668985.1 of Gordonia sp. NPDC057258. Taxonomy (NCBI): domain Bacteria; kingdom Bacillati; phylum Actinomycetota; class Actinomycetes; order Mycobacteriales; family Gordoniaceae; genus Gordonia; species Gordonia sp. NPDC057258. The sequence goes on along the minus strand of NZ_JBHUXZ010000004.1, from coordinate 123,800 downwards.
CCCGCCGACGGTTCACCCGCATCCGAGCGCGTCGAGCTGGCCCACACCGGCATCGTCACCACGTTCTGCATCGTCAACGTGCCCTTCCAGGGACAGCGGATCAAGCCGCCCTACGTGGCGGCCTACGTGCTCCTCGACGGGGCGAACATCCCGTTCCTGCACCTGATCCTGGACTGCGAGGCCTCTGAGGTCCGGATGGGCATGCGCGTCAAGGCCGTCTGGCTCCCCGAGGACGAATGGGAGTACTCGATCGGCAACATCAGCCACTTCGCGCCCACCGGAGAGCCCGACGCCGAGTACGAGACCTATAAGGACCACCTCTGATGACACTGCCACCGATCGCGATCATCGGCTTCGCGCACAGCCCGAACATCGCCGGCTCCCACGGCACCACCAACGGCGTCGAGATGCTGATCCCCTGCTTCGACAAGCTCTACGCCGAACTCGGCATCGCCCGCACCGACATCGAGTTCTGGTGCAGCGGTTCCTCCGATTACCTTGCTGGACGGGCATTCTCGTTCATCTCCGCGATCGACTCGATCGGTGCGATGCCGCCGATCAACGAGTCCCACGTCGAGATGGACGGCGCCTGGGCGCTGTACGAGGCGTGGGTGAAGATCGCGACGGGCGAGGTCGATCTCGCCCTCGCCTACGGATTCGGCAAGGCCACCGCGGGCAACGCCGACCAGACGCTCACCCTGCAGACCGATCCGTACACCGTCGCCCCGCTGCATCCGGATGCCCGGTCGCTCGGCGCCCTGCAGGCTCGCGCCGGCCTCGACGCGGGCGTGTGGACCGAGGCCGACATGGCCGCGGTCGGTGCGCGGACCTTCGGCGGTTCCGTCGACGAGCTGCTCGGTCGTGAGTACGTCGCGAACCCGCTGCGACAGCACGACATCGCGCCGTACACCGATGCCGCCGCAGCGGTCGTCATCGCCAGCGAGCGCAAGGCCCGCGAGCTGGTGGCCAACCCTGCCTTCGTCACCGGGTGGGATCACCGCATCGACACACCCAACTTCGGGGCACGCGATCTCACCGTCTCACCGTCGACGAAGCTGGCCGGCGACACCGCCTTCGGCGACCGCAGCCGCGCGGTCGACGTCGCCGAGATCAACGCGTCGTACACGCACCAGGAGATCATCGTCCGCAACGCGCTCGGACTCCCCGACTCGGTGCGCATCAATCCGTCCGGCGGTTCGCTGGCCGGCAACTCGCTGTTCTCCGCAGGTCTCCAGCGGATCGGGTACGCGGCCAACGAGATCCTCGGCGGCAACGCCGGCACCGCGGTCGCCCACGCCTCGAGCGGCCCGCTGCTGCAACAGAACATGGTGGTCACCCTGAGTGCCCAGAACAACGAGGGGGCCTGAGAACTGATGGGACACAACAATCGTGCCGCGGTGCTGGGCACCGGGCAGACACGGTACGTCGCGAAGCGGTCCGACGTCACGATGGCGGGCATGGTCCGCGAGGCCATCGACGCCGCGCTGATCGACTCCAAGGTCTCGCTCGACGACATCGACGCGATCGTCATCGGCAAGGCCCCGGACCTCTTCGAGGGGTCGATGATGCCGGAGCTCGCGATGGCCGAGGCCATCGGCGCTGTCGGCAAACGCCTCATCCGCGTACACACCGCGGGTTCGGTCGGCGGTTCGACGGCCAATGTGGCCGCGTCGCTGGTCTTCGCGGGCGTGCACAAGCGGGTCCTGGCCGTCGCCTGGGAGAAGCAGTCCGAGTCCAACGCGATGTGGGCGCTGTCGATCCCGGTGCCGTTCACCAAGCCGGTGGGCGCCGGCGCGGGTGGCTTCTTCGCCCCGCACGTGCGCGCCTACATCCGGCAGTCCGGCGCGCCCGAGCACATCGGGGCGATGGTCGCCGCCAAGGATCGCCGTAACGGCGCGCTGAATCCGCTTGCGCACCTGCACCAACCGGATCAGACGGTCGAGAAGGTCATGAGCTCGCAGATGCTCTGGGACCCGATCCGTTACGACGAGACCTGCCCGTCGTCGGACGGGGCCTGCGCGGTCGTCATCGGCAGCGAGGATGTCGCCGATGCCGCGATCGCCGCAGGCGATCCGGTGGCGTGGATCCATGCCACCGCGATGCGCACCGAGCCGCTGTCCTACGCGCACCGCAACGTCGTCAGCCCGCAGGCCGGTCGCGATGCCGCGGCCGCGTTGTGGAAGGCCGGCGGCATCAGCAACCCGCTGGAGGAGATCGACGCCGCCGAGATCTACGTGCCCTTCTCCTGGTTCGAGCCGATGTGGCTGGAGAACCTGGGATTCGTGGCCGAGGGCGAGGGGTGGAAGCTCACCGAATCCGGCGACACCGAGATCGGCGGGCGCATCCCGCTCAACGCGTCCGGCGGTGTGTTGTCGTCGAACCCGATCGGGGCGTCGGGCATGATCCGGTTCGCCGAGGCCGCCATCCAGGTCATGGGCAAAGCCGGAGACCACCAGGTCCCGGACGCCCGGAAGGCACTGGGCCACGCCTATGGCGGTGGCTCGCAGTACTTCTCGATGTGGCTCGTCGGCGCCGACAAGCCCCTGCACTGAGCGGAACTTCGTGGCATTCATGCGCCATATGTGCGCATGAATGCTACGAAGTGCGTTCGGGGACAGCGCAGGCGAGGCCGTCGGCCATTCCCGTGGGTCGCACACCCAGCGACTGGTTGAGACGTGCCCGCTGATTCTCCCAGGCCACGGTCATGGCGAGTTCGACGATCTGGGTCTCCGACAGGTGTTCGGCCAGCCGGCGGCGCAGGTCCGCGAGATCGTCGCCGACAGCCGGCGTACGGGTCATCGCCTCGGCGTAGCCGATGACGAGTTTCTCCAGATCGGTGTAGGCCGTCGACTCCTCATAGCGCGGCAGATCGCGGAGTTGCTGCTCGGTGATTCCGGCGCCCGACGCCAGCGCGGAGCCGATGTCGAGGCAGAACTCGCAACTGACCATGCCGGCGGCCTTGAGTTCGGCCAGTTCTTTGAGTTTCGGGTCCATCCGGTTGGACAGCAGCATCGCGCTCTCCATCCCGGCGATCCCGCCCGCCACCAGCGGCCGACGAGCGAGGTGGCCGACGAGTTCGGTGCGATGACGCCGGGCCCGCCGCATCGCGCGTACATAATTCCGGATTCGATGCAGTGCTCTCATACCCGTCCTTCCCGATCCGGCCGAAAACTGTAACGCCGCCCCAGCGCATATGTGACCAGCAGCACCAGGGCAGCCACACCGACCGCACCGTGGGCGACCGCACCCCAGGCGAAGACGCCGATCTCGTGGAGACCGCGTCCGCCCATCACCAGTCCGAGCGGCACGCCCGCGATGACGGCGACGGGTAGCCACCGGCGACGCGTCGAGGCGACCGCGATCGCCGCGCCGACGGCGATGAACGCCAATCCGCCGTCGACCATCGCGTGCTGGTTGAACGGCTCGCCGAGCGACGCCGAGATCCACTCGCCGGCAATCATGTTCCCGACGCCATGGATGATCAGGATCGCGCCGAGCGCGGCCGCGGCCACCTGCGCCGCCGACCACCGTCTTCTCCGACGACCGGCAGGCGCAGGATGCAGTATCCGGTCGACCGAAACGTAGGTCGACGCGGGCGGGTCGGGCCGCAAGCCACCGGCGAGCAACTCGAGTTCCGGGTCCGGAGCATTCGGGACGTCGCGCCCGTCGAGAACTGCCGATATCGCGTCATCGAGTCGTTCGGCCGCAGCGATGTCCACGGGGTCGAACTGTTCACTCGGATCGTGAGGCGTCACCTCGGCATCACCTCCCTCAACTTCGCCACCCCGCGATAGACGAGCATCCGCGCGGCCGTCGCCGAGATCCCCATCGCCGCGCCGATCTCGTCGGAGGTGAGTTCGGTGGCGAATCGCAGGGTCACGGCTTCCCGCTCGCGCGCCGTCAGAACCCACAACCGGCTGCGCACGTCGTCGGCCGCGGCGGCCCGCAGCATCGCGGTCTCGGGATCGCCGTCGTAAACGGACACCCCGGCGTCGCCGAGGTCGACCTCGGCGACCGGCACCTCGCGGGATCGCCGGGCCCACCAGTCCGCGACGACATGCCGCGCGATCCCGATCAGCCAGGCGCCGACGCTGTCGCGCCGGTCGTCGAACCGGTCCCACGAGCGCATCGCCTTCACGAAGACCTCCGCGGTCACGTGTCGGCGTCGGCGGCCCCGGGCACACGGGTCCGCACGTAGCGCCAGACCCCCGCAACGTGTTCGCGGTACACCGCGTCGAACTGATCAACCGCGCCGGACTCCGAGTCGCTCCCCCTCCGTCGACGACGCCGTGGGGGCGTCGGTGAACCTGTCACCCCATCTTCGGGCCCGGCCGACGCGCTGTAACGACGGATGGGAGAACCCGGCCCACAAACGACCGCGGGCGGGACAGGGTGAGCACCCTGTCCCGCCCGTGGCGGCTCGTGTTGCGACTATCCGGCCTTGCGCACCGAGTTGATCGTCTTCTCGACTTCCCAGAAGGCGCGCAGTGCCGACAGCTTGCCGTCGGCGTCGGCGCGATAGGTGAACACCCCGCGCGCCTCGGAGACATGGCCGGCGATGTGGGTGACGATGCTGCCGATGTAGGCTACCTCGTTCCCGCAGATGATCTCCTCGTCGAAGCGGAACTCGATGCTCTCGGTCGTCCCGATCGATTTGTCCCAGAACTCCGAGATCTGCTCGTGCCCGCGGAATCCGACGCCGTCCGGGTCGAACATCGACGGGCCGACCGGGTCCTCGACCGTGGCGTCTGCCGCGAAGTTGTCGATCCAGGCCTGTTTGTCCCTGGATTCCACGAACTCACGCGAACGACGCCCCGCCACGACTGCGGGATGGTTCTCCCGGTCGATGCCGAGGTAGGCCGGTGTCTGCTCTGCTGCGGTCACTTGGTGCCGTAGTCGACGCGGAGTTCCTTGACGCCGTTGATCCAGCCGTGGCGCAGACGGCGCGGTGCGTCGAGTTTGGTGATGTCGGGCACCATGTCGGCGAGCGCGTTGAACATCAGGTTGATCTCCATCCGCGCGAGGTTCGCACCGACGCAGAAGTGCGCACCGTTGCCGCCGAACCCGACGTGCGGGTTGGGATCGCGCATGATGTTGAACGAGAACGGATCGTCGAAAACGTCCTCGTCGTAGTTCGCCGAACCGTAGAACATGCCGACGCGCTCACCCTTGGCGATGTCGACGCCGCCGATCTGCGTGTCGCGCTTGGCCGTCCGCTGGAAGCAGTTGACCGGGGTCGCCCACCGCACGATCTCGTCGACCGCGGTCGCCGGGCGCTCCTTCTTGAACAGTTCCCACTGATCGGGGTTGTCCAGGAAGGCATTCATCCCGTGGCTGATGGCGTTGCGGGTGGTCTCGTTGCCGGCGACGGTCAGCAGGATGAAGAAGAACCCGAACTCGGTCTCGTCGAGCGACTGCCCGTCGATGTCGGCGTTCACCAGCGTGGTGACGATGTCCTCGCCGGGATTCTTACGCTTCTCCTCGGCCATCGTGTAGCCGTAGCCGAGGATCTCGGCGTTGGCCTGCTGCGGATCCGTCGTGTAATCCGGGTCGTCGGCGTTCATCATCGAGTTCGACCAGTCGAACAGCTTCTCCCGATCCACCTCCGGCACGCCGAGGAGGTCGGCGATGGCCAGCAGCGGCAGGTCGACGGCCACGTCTTTGACGAAGTCACCGCTGCCCTTCTCCGCGGCCTTGGCGACGATGTCGCGGGCGGCGTCGTCGAGCTTCTCCTCGAGTGAATGCACGGCGCGCGGCGTGAACAACTTGGAGACCAGCTTGCGCAGGCGGGTGTGCTCCGGCGGATCGTGGTTGATCAGCAACGCCTTGGTGATCTCGATCTGATCGGCGGTCATGTCGTCTTCGAAACGCATGATGACGCCGTTGGCGTTGGTTTCCCAGTCCTCGTTGTTCTTGGAGATCTCGCGGACATGGGCGTGCTTGGAGATCACCCAGTACCCGCCGTCGTGGAAACCACCGCCCTTGCCGGGCGCCTGGGCATTCCACCAGACCGGCGCGGTCTTGCGCAGTTGCGCGAACTCCTTCACGGGGATTCCCTGCTCGAGCAGATCGGGGTTGGTGAAGTCCCACCCCTCCTGCTCCATGAACGGGCACTTCGCGACTACGTCGGAAGGGCTCGTGCGCGCAGAATCCGCCGGGGTCGGCTCGCTGCCGATCGGGGCGCTCTGGGCCTGGGTCACGTCACACCACCTCGCTGTGAGATTTAGAACCTGTTTCAATCACATTGAAGCACACTGTGACGCATACGACACTCTCAGACGAGAACTTGTTCTAGTTTTGTTCCCGACCCGGTATCCCGACCTGCGATCTTCCCTCACAGATTCATTCGCGTTCGTCGCCGTGCAGCGTCGACGCATGGCGTCGAACACCCGTCGAGTGGGCTGCCCTGCCCGCATCATCCACCCCAGCGTAGACGCAAACATAGAACGTGTTCTAGCGTGATCACAGCGGCCTCGACGGACCGTCGGGCCTCATCCGTGGACATCCGGGTTCACCGGTACGAACGAAGGAGTGGCGATGGGCGTTCCCGTCATCGTAGAAGCGGCGCGCACGCCGATCGGCAAGCGCAACGGTTGGCTCTCGGGCCTGCACGCCGAGGAGTTGCTCGGCATCACCCAACGCGGCCTCCTCGAGAAAGCGGGCCTCGACCCCGCCCTCGTCGAGCAGGCGATCGGCGGCTGCGTGACCCAGGCAGGCGCCCAGGCCGGCAACATCACGCGCAAGGCCTGGCTGTCCGCGGGTCTGCCGGAGGCGACCGGAGCCACCACCATCGACGCGCAGTGCGGTTCGGCGCAGCAGGCCAACCATCTGATCGCCGGGCTCATCGCCTCCGACGCGATCGACATCGGCGTCGCCTGCGGAGTGGAGACGATGTCGGTCGTTCCGCTCGGCGCGAACGTCGGCACCAATGCCGGTCCGTATCACGCGGATTCGTGGGACGTCGACATGCCGAACCAGTTCGAGGCCGCCGAACGGATCGCCAAACGCCGCGGTATCACGCGCGCCGACATCGACGCGCTCGGCGAGCGCAGTCAACGCAACGCCCGTAAGGCATGGGACGAGGGTCGATTCGACCGCGAGGTCCTGAGCCTCAAGGCGCCCGAGCGCACCAAAGAAGGCGAACTGACCGGGAACATCCTCGACGTCAGCCGTGACCAGGGTCTGCGCGACACCACGCTCGAATCCCTGTCCGCGCTCAAACCCGTTCTCGAGGGCGGTATCCACACCGCTGGAACGTCGTCACAGATCTCCGACGGCGCGGCCGCCGTGCTCATCATGGACGAGTCCCGGGCACGCGAGCTGGGCCTGACACCGCGCGCACGCATCAAGGCGCAGGCGCTCGTCGGCGCGGAGCCGTCCTTCCACCTCGACGGTCCGGTCCAGGCGACCGAGCGCGTCCTGGCCAAGTCGGGAATGTCGTTGTCCGACATCGACATCGTCGAGATCAACGAGGCGTTCGCGTCCGTGGTACTCAGCTGGGCCCAGGTCCACGGCGCCGACCTGGACAAGGTCAACGTGAACGGCGGTGCCATCGCCCTGGGACACCCCGTGGGCAGCACCGGCTCTCGCCTGATCACCACCGCGCTGCACGAACTGGAGCGTCGGGACGGTCAGACCGCGCTGGTCACGATGTGCGCCGGCGGCGCCATGGCCACCGGCACCATCATCGAGCGCATCTGATGCCCGCACTCGACCCGAACAACAAGCCCGCGCAACTGGATTCGCCGATCGTCAGCAAGATCATCAAACTGGGGTCGAAGGCGAACACCGCGCTGTACAAGGCCACCGGTGGTCGCGTCGGGGGCACTTGGCGGGTCGGCGCGGGTCTACGCAAGCCCGCGCCGGTGTGCTTGCTGACCACCATCGGCCGCAAGTCGGGACAGCCGCGCACCGCGCCGCTGATCTACCTGCGGCGCGGGGACTCCTTCGTCGTGGTCGCCTCCCAGGGCGGCTCGGCGAAGAACCCCGCCTGGTACCTCAATCTCCGGGACAACCCGCAGGTCACCATCCAGATCGGCAAGGAGAAGCACGACCTCGTGGCGCGCACCGCCACCGATGCCGAGCGTGCCGAGCTCTGGCCTGATCTCGTCGACACCTACGCGGACTACGACACCTACGCCGCCTGGACGGAACGAACGATCCCGGTGGTCATCTGCGAGCCGGCCCGGTAGCGCCGATCGCGTTGCCGCGGTGCCGTTTCCGTCCCGCTTATCGGATCTGATCAGCGGGACGTAAACGGGCTCGCGGGAGTGCCGACCGGCCGGCCGGCTAGACCACCCAGTCGTGCGGAGTCCCGGCCGGTCCAGTTGGCCAGTCGCTCAGTGGGTCCGGCGCCGGGGCGGGGTTCGACGACGACGCCGAACGGCACGTTCGGGTCGGTGCGGATCTCGGCCGGGATGAACTGCTGCGCGACCGCGAGCGTCGCCTCGGCCGTCGCGGGATCTGCTTCCGCGGGTTGCCCGGTGGCAACGGCGAGGTCCCAGCCGTGCACGAGGGTCTCGCTGACATAGCCCCAGAGCGCTCCCGCGCCGGGTACCTCACCCCACGGCACCTGGACCATGCGGGTCAGCGACGCATCATCGGCCCATCCCTCCAGGGCGGCCTCGACCAGCGCGGAGTAGGTGGCAGCGTCGTGCTGCTCGGCGATCGTCCGCATCGTTCGGACGTCGAGTCCGTCGGCGAGTGCCCGGGCACGCTCGGCGGTCGCCACGACGTGCGCCGAGAGTGTCCGGACGTCTAAGTCCTCGCAGGGAGTGGGCGCTTCCAGTTGATCGTCGGTGATCCCGGTCAGCAGTGCCGTCATCCAAGCAGTTGCCACTCGGAATGCGGGACGGGGGTCGGCGGGTGCGGCCGGGGCGGGCACGGCCTCTGGTGTGGTTGCGGTCATGATGACGTCCTCTCCTTGTCGTTGGTCGGTCTGCCACCAGTGAATCCGCAATACACGACATCTCCTGTCATGTATTCGGGAGAGAATCGCATTCGTGCGCGCCGAACGTCTCATCGCCCTGCTGATGGTGCTGAAGAGGCACGAGCGGGTGACCGCCGCCGAGTTGGCCGCCGAGCTCGGGGTCTCCGAACGAACCGTGCTCCGCGACATCGACGCGCTGTCGCTGTCCGGCGTGCCGGTCTACGCCGAGCGCGGCCGGCACGGCGGCTTCGCGTTGTTACCGGGGTATCGCACCGATCTCACCGGACTGACCGTCGACGAGGCCACGTCGTTGCTCGCCGGTACCGGACGGGTCGACTCCCCCGCGTTCACCAGCGCCATGCGCAAGGTGACCGCCGCCCTGCCCGAGGCGCACCGGAGTCATGCCGTGCGCGCCGCGCAGCGGATCCTGGTCCGTCCGGAGGGTTTCGTCAGAACCCCGGAGATCCTCGACGGCCTCCAGGCCGTACAACTCGCCGTGTTCGAGGGCCGACGGATCCGTGTGAGCTACCGGAGCCGGGGTGCGCCCACCCCGCGCGAGCACGTCCTCGACCCGATCGGACTCATCGTGGCGGGCGAGACCTGGTACCTCGTCGCCACCTCACCGCGCAGCACGTCGCACGACGGCGCCGGCTCGGCGGAACGCATGTACCGCGTCTCCCGGATGAGCGACGTGGACGTCCTCGACGAACCCGCGCGCCGGTCCGATGACGTCGACCTCGGCGAGATCTGGGAGCGGCATCGTGACGCGTTCCGACGCTCCTTCGAACCCGTCGACGTGGTGATCGACTGCTCGGCCGACGATGCCGAGCAGATCGAGTCAATCGCCGCCGCAACATATCTCGACCGCTCACCAGAAGGACGATGTCGGCTCGGACTCCGGTTCGCCGACCGTCGCCACGCCACGCGCGCGTTGTGGGCGTCGATGTTCGACCACGACTTCGTGGTCTGCGAGCCGGAATGGCTCCGAACCACGCTCACGGCCCGCGCCCGCGTTGTCGGCGGCGACTGAGGCGAGCACATCGGGCCGCCTGCACCGAACGAATGAATCCTCTGGCGAGGCCCCCCTGCCTGTGGTCTGATTCTCGAATGTTCGGGGTTCTCACTCCATGTCGGCACGCACTCGACGACGACCTGATGGACCAGTGGCGCTCCCACCTGTGCGGGGTCTGTCTGTCGCTGCGCGACAACCACGGCCAGTCGAGCAGGTTGACGGTCAACACCGATGCGGTGATGGTGTCGATCCTCACCGCAGCCCAGTCGACGTCGGAGTGCGCCTCCACCGAGGCCGGTCGGTGTCCCCTACGCGGAATGCGCACGGCGACAGTCGTGTCCGCCGACGAACCGGGTGTCCGCCTCGCCGCGACCGCCTCCCTCACCCTCGCCGCCGCGAAGGCGGCCGACGTCGGCAACGAGCAGCGACACGCGCTGGCGCCCCGTCGGCCGGTACGCGCGAAGCTCGCCGACTATGCCGGGAGCCACCTGCGCCGGAATGCCGCGGCCGACACCGAGGTCGCCCGACGTCTCGATGTCGACGGGATGATGACGACGCTCTCTCGTCAAGCCGAGATCGAGTCGACGAGCGTCGTCCTCGACGACCTCACCCGGGCGTCGGCAGTGGCTGCGGCACAGGCCTTCTCCGCGTCGGCGATACTCGCCGACGCACCCCGCAACGAGGCAGCGCTCTCCGACATCGGTGCCGATTTCGGCCGGATAGCGCACCTCTTGGACGCGGTCGACGACTATGACTCCGACGCCGAGCAGGGACGGTACAACCCACTCCGGTCCACCGGAACGTCGCCGGAGACCGCGCTCGAGCAGTGCCGGCGACTCGCCTCCGCGATCCGGACCCGCTACGCCGACCTCGAACTCGTCGACGACCGACTCCTACGAGTGGTGTTGCTCGACGGACTGCGCCACGCGATCCACAAGCGCATGCACCCGCACGCGGAGGCCCCTTCGGTGGTCGCCGACTCGCGCACCCAGTGGCCGCCGCACCGGCCGTTCGGCTATCCGACCGAGTGGCCGTACCCGCCACCCTTCAAACCGAATCGATCGTTCCACGAACGGATTCTGCCGTTCATCGGCGTCTCGTGCTTCGGCAAGGCCTGCTGCGTCGACCACTGGAATCACTTCACCGACAAGTACAAGGACGCGGTCTGCGACGACTGCGACTGCTGCGATTGTTGCGACTGCTGCGACCTGTGACCCGCCCGGGCGGGTCAATTGAGGAGCGAGCAATGCGCTCCCCCTGTGCTCCCTGAGCTGAGGTGCGAGCGAAGCGCCAACGCTCCTCGCACCTCAGGGGGCAATGGTTATGTCGTTCTTTCGGATCAGGGAGCAGAGGGGATCTAGCCGACGCCGCGGTCGGAGTCGGCCCAGTACTGGGACCGCAGCGCCTTCTTGTCCGGCTTGCCGAGCGCGGTCAGTGGCAGGGCATCGGCGAAGATCACCCGCTTGGGTGACTGCACCGCACCCTTGCGGTCTTTCACGGACTGCTGGATCTCGGCGGTGATCCGGTCCTTCGCCGCGTCGTCGGCGTCGGCATCGTTGCGCAGCACCACGATCGCGGTGACCGCCTCGCCCCACTTGTCGTCCGGGACACCGATCACGCCGACCTGACCCACTGCCGGGTGTTCGGCGACGACGTCCTCGACCTCGCGCGGGAACACATTGAAGCCACCGGTGACGATCATGTCCTTGGTGCGGTCGACGATGAACCAGAATCCGTCCTCGTCCTCGCGGGCCACGTCGCCGGTGCGCAGCCAGCCGTCGCGGAAGGTGTCCGCGGTCTGTTCGGGGAGGCCCAGGTACCCGCCGGCGAGAAGTGGTCCCGCGACGCAGATCTCGCCGGGTTCGCCCTGCGGGACGGGCTTGTCGTCGGGCCCGAGCAGGGCGGTACGCAGGAAGGCCGACGGCCGTCCGCAGCTGCTCAGCCGACGCTGGTCCTCACCGGGACCCGGATGGTCACCCTTCGCCAGGTAACTGATGACCATCGGCGCCTCGGACTGGCCGTAGTACTGCGCGAAGATCGGCCCGAAGCGCTCGATCGCCTCGGCGAGCCGGACCGGATTGATCGGCGACGCACCGTAGTACACAGTCTCCAGCGAGGACAGGTCGCGCGTCTTCGAGTCCGGGTGGTCCATCAGTGCGTACAGCATCGACGGCACCAGCATCGTCGCGGTGATCTTCTGCTCCTCGATCGTGCGCAGCACCTCGGCCGGGTCGAACTTGGACAGCACCACCATCGATCCGCCCTTCATGAGGGTCGGGACGAAGAAAGCGGCACCCGCGTGCGAGAGGGGCGTGCAGAGCAGGAACCGCGGGTGTTCGGGCCATTCCCATTCCGCGAGCTGGATCTGCGTCATCGTCGACATCGCGCGGGCTGTCCCGATGACGCCCTTCGGCTTGCCGGTGGTGCCGCCGGTGTAGGTGATGGAGACGACGTGGTCGGGTGAGAGATGCGCGGCGACAAGGGGCTTCGGCTCGAAGTTGTCGGCTTCGGCGATCACGTCCCGCGCGTGGGCGGCGAGTTGCTCCGGCACCGGCCCGAGGGTCAGCACCTGCTTGAGACCGGGAACCCGTTCGAGCAGTGCCGCGGCCCGCTCGACGAACATGGGCACCGGGTCGATGATGAGAGTCGACACGCCGGCGTCCGAGAGCACGTACGCGTGGTCGTCGAGTGAGCCCAGGGGATGCAGAGCGGTGCGGCGCCATCCCTGCGTCTGGCCGGCGCCGATCACGAACAGCACCTCGGGCCGATTCAGCGCAAGTAGGCCGACCGCGGTTCCCGTACCAGCACCCAACCCCTCGAACGCCTGGATGTAGCGGCTGATCGACGCCGCCATCTCACCGCCGGTCATCTCGGTGTCGCCGAGAGACAGCACGGTGCGGTCGGCGTGCCGCCGCAGCGCCGCGACCATCAGGTCGCCCATGTGCGTGCCCCCGCGCAGGTGATCGAAGTCGGCCGGTGCTGTCGTCGTACCCTCGTTCGTCATGACCACCAGACTAGGACGTGTTACAGCTCTAGGGAAGAATCTCCACCAAAACAGGCAGACCCAACGGTAGAACTTGTTCTAGATTTGCATTTCCGAGACGTCGTCCGACCCCCTGCGCACGCGCCGGATGTCCCCCACATGGGAACCACCGGTGACCTAGGATCGAGTCATGACTGATCTCGACCTCGCCACCACCCGGCGTGACATCGCCGACGCCCTGCTGACCGCCCTCGAGCGCCGCCACGAGGTCCTCGATGCCATCGTCGACGCCGAGAATCACGACGAGGCCGTCACCGCGATCGTCGACCTGCTCGGCAAATCCAAGCTCGGCGCCGAGGCCATCCTCGACATGAAGCTCGACCAGCTCACCAAGGACGACCGCCGCAAGAACCAGGCCGAACTCGACAACCTCAACAGCGCCCTCACCTTCACGCTCGCCGAACGTCCGGCCAGCAGTGGGGACACCCTTGATCTCCGTCCGTTCGACCCGTCCGCCGACGCCGAACTGTTCTCGGCGCGCACCAACGAGATCGGCACCGCCGGCGACGGTTCGGGCGCTCCCGCCGGCGATGTCGCGGCCGAGATCGATGCCGCCACCGCCCGGGTCGACGCCGAGGAAGCCGTCTGGCTGGTCGCCGTCGAAGGCGAGTCGAAGGTCGGCTTCGTGTTCGGCGAACTGAAGGACGGCGAGATCGACCTGCGCATCTGGATCCACCCGCAGTTCCGCAAGTCGGGGTACGGCACCGCAGCGCTACGCAAGTCCCGTTCGGAGATGGCGGCGTACTTCCCCGGCGTGCCGATGGTCGTCCGCGCGCCCAGCGCCTGACGGTCCACCTACAGTCGACGAACCCACCAGCCGTTCGGGGTGGTGGGTTCGTCTGTTGGTGGCGTGCCGGACGGTCAGGTCCGTTGGGGCCGCGGGAGGCCGAAGTGGGCGACGATCGCGCGGATCCGGTTGTCCTCGTCGACCACGAAGGTCTCGGACACGGTGGCACCCAGCCGAAGGGTCTTGGGTCGGACGTGGACGATGTAGCGCGTGGTGACGCTGTGCCCGTCCACCGTGGCGGTGAAGTCCGAGATCCGGTGGATGAGGCGGAATTGCGGGCCACGCGCGAGGCTGCGGGCGATGTGGTCGCCGTCGCGCCCGGTCCGCACACCGAACTCCACGCGGGTGCAGTCCGGGTGCAGGACGACCGACGACGGATCGTGACTCACCAAGGCGTCCACATAAGCGCGCGCCGCGGCGATCCGCTCGGCCGAGGGATCTCGGGGCGAGGTCATCGCGCGCCGTACACGGGCATCGGCACCGGCGCCTTGGCCAGGATCTCCTCGATCACCGGGCCGAGCTCGCCGGCCTCCCACCGAGAGCCCTTGTCCCGCTCGATGCTTCGCTGCCATCCATCGGTGATCGAGATCTTGCCGCCCTCGACTTCGAACACCCGGCCGGTCACCGAGCCCGCCGCGGGCGAACCCAGCCAGACCACGAGGGGCGAGACGTTCGCCGGATCCATCGTGTCGAAGGAACCGTCGGCGGGCGCCGCCATCTGAGCGGCCATCGCCTCACCGGCACCCATGGTCATCTGGGTACGGGCGGCCGGAGCGATCGCGTTCACGGTCACACCATACGACCCCAGTTCCGCGGCCGCCTGGATCGTCAGAGCCGCGATGCCGGCCTTCGCCGCGACGTAGTTGCCCTGCCCCACCGAACCGTACAGTCCCGCACCGGAACTCGTGTTGATGATGCGCGCCTGCGGAACGTCGCCGGCCTTCGCCTGGGCACGCCAGTGCGCGGCTGCGTGCCGCAGACCGACGAAGTGCCCTTTGAGATGTACGCGGACGACCGCATCCCACTCGTCCTCCGACAGCGAGACCAGCATCCGGTCGCGCACGAAACCCGCGTTGTTGACCAGTACGTCGAGGCGTCCGAACGCGGAGAGTGCGGTCTCGACCATGGCCGCACCCGAATCCCAGTCCGCGACGTCGCCCACCGACGCGACTGCCTGCCCGCCGGCGGCGACGATTTCGTCGACGACCTCACTCGCGGGGTCCTCGGCGTAGTCGTTGACGACGACCTTCGCGCCGTCGGCGGCGAACGCGAGGGCGTGGGCGCGTCCGATGCCCTGGCCGGCACCGGTCACGATGACGACACGACCCTCATTCAACTTGCTGGTCACTGATGTTCTTCCTTTCCGAAGTGTCTGCGGCCCCGAACCGCACACCGGGTCTCAGACTGCGTTACCGGCCGTGGCGGCGTCGAGGAATGCCGGCTTCTCGCCACCGCCGTGGACGGTCAGCGTCGACCCGGTGATGTAACCGGCAAGCGGTGACAAGAGAAAGGCGACCGCGTTGCCGACATCGGCGGGCGTGGCCATCCGCCCCATCGGGATGGTCTCGCCGACGGCTGCCACACCGGCGTCGTCCCCGTAGTGCAGGTGGGACTGTTCGGTGACGACCGGGCCGGCCACGACCGAGTTCACCCGAACCCGCGGCGCCCACTCGACGGCGAGCGAGCTCATCAGGTTGTCGAGTCCGGCCTTCGCCGCACCGTAGGCCGAGGTGCCGGGTGACGGCCGGTGGCCGCTCACGCTCGAGATGTTCACGATGGCACCACCATCGGACTGCGTCTGCATCACCGCGTTGGCCGCGCGGGCCACGGCCAGCGGGGCCAGCAGATTGAGGTCGACGATCTTGCTCGCGAACCGGGCCGACGCGTCGGCGGCCAACGCGAACGGGGAGCCGCCGGCATTGTTCACGACACCGTCGATGCGTCCGGCCCGCCCGATGATGTCGTCCATCATCGCCACGACCGCATCCGCGTCGCGGACATCGCAGGACACGAAGTCGAGATCGCGGAGGTCGTCGGCGAGATTGTCGGCGTTGCGACCACAGATCACCGGACGGGCGCCGAGCGAACCCAGGACGCGGGTGATCCCGGCACCCACCCCGCGCGCCCCGCCCGTGACCAGGATGACCTTCCCGACCAGGCCCAGCTCGACCTGTGACTGCGTCTGCATGGGTGCTACCCTACCAAACAACCAAGCACTTGCTTGGTGCGCTTCCGCAGTCCCCTCGGACTGTCCGGACCGCCCCATGAGAGGAGCCCGCGTGCCGATCACCACGACACGTTCCGATACCGGGATCGTGACCATCACCGTCGACTATCCGCCGGTCAACGCGCTGCCATCGGCCGCATGGTTCGAACTCGGCGACGCCATCACCGCCGCCGGCCGGGACCCCTCCACCCACGTGGTGGTGCTCCGCGCAGAGGGTCGGGGCTTCAACGCGGGCGTCGACATCAAGGAGATGCAGGCGACCGACGGCTTCGACGCCCTGATCGGCGCCAACCGCGGATGCGCCGCCGCCTTCAGCGCCGTCTACGACTGCGCCGTGCCCGTCGTCGTCGCCGTCAACGGGTTCTGCGTGGGCGGCGGCATCGGCCTCGTCGGGAACGCCGACGTCATCGTGGCCTCCGACGACGCCGTCTTCGGACTACCCGAGGTGGACCGCGGAGCACTCGGCGCCGCAACCCATCTCGCGCGGCTCGTGCCACAGCACATGATGCGCACCCTCTACTTCACCGCCAAGAACGTCACCGCCCAGCAACTCGAGCACTTCGGTTCGGTCTACCGGGTCGTGCCCCGCGAGGACCTGCTCGACGCGGCACTCGAGGTCGCAGAGGCCATCGCCGCCAAAGACACTCGCGTGATCCGCGCGGCGAAGGAGGCGATCAACAACATCGACCCCGTCGATGTCAAGGCGAGTTACCGCCTCGAGCAGGGGTACACCTTCGAGTTGAACCTGGCCGGCGTCGCCGATGAGCACCGCGACGCGTTCGTGTCGACCGGCAAGCCACTTGCCGCGAATTCCGCCTCGGATGGAGGACGTGCCTGACATGCCCACCGACAAGACAAGCACTTTCGACGACGTCATCGCCGAGCTACGCGACGGCATGACCATCGGCATCGGCGGATGGGGTTCGCGCCGCAAGCCGATGGCGTTGGTCCGTGCGCTCGCCCGCTCCGACGTCAAGGACCTCACCGTGGTGACCTACGGTGGCCCCGACCTCGGATTGCTCTGCGCGGCAGGGAAGGTGCGCCGCGCGTACTACGGCTTCGTCTCCCTCGACTCGGCCCCGTTCTACGATCCGTGGTTCGCCAAGGCGCGCACCAACGGCGAGATCGAGGTACGCGAGATGGACGAGGGCATGGTGAAATGCGGCCTCGAAGCGGCCGCCGCACGCGTGCCGTTCCTGCCCATTCGTGCCGGCCTCGGCTCGGACGTCCTCAACTTCTGGGAGGGTGAGCTGAAGACCGTCACCTCGCCCTATCCCGACGCCGACGGCCGGACGCAGACGCTGGTGGCCATGCCGGCACTGAAGCTCGACGCCGCATTCGTGCACCTGGATCTGGCCGATGCCCACGGCAATGCCGCCTACACCGGGGTCGACCCGTACTTCGACGACCTCTACTGCGCGGCTGCCGAACGACGCTATCTCGAGGCCGATCAGATCGTCTCCACCGAGGTGCTCGTCAAAACCGTTCCGCACCAGCGCCTTCTGCTCAACCGCATGGCCGTGGACCGGGTCGTCCACGCGCCCAACGGTGCGCACTTCACGTTCGCCGGTGACTACGGGCGCGACGAGAAGTTCCAGCAGTTCTATGTGGCGTCGGCGAAGGAGCCCGAGACCTGGGACGCGTTCTCGCGCCGATTCCTCCAGGTCGACGAACAGACCTACCAGCGAGAAGTGACCGCCTGGCAGGACGAGCAGAAGGAGACCGGACAGTGAGCACCGCCGAAACCGCGACCACGCCCGGTGAATCGTCCGGTACGGATGAACCCACCCGCGCCGAGTACTGCGTGATCTCCTGCGCCGACATCTTCGCCGGCGCCGGCGAGATCATGGCCTCGCCCATGGCGCCCACTCCCCTGCTCGGCGCCCGGCTCGCGCGTCTCACCACCGAACCCGACCTGCTGATCACCGACGGCGAGGCGCTGATCCTCGCCGACACCCCGCCGATCGGGAAGACCGGGCCGATCGAGGGGTGGATGCCGTTCCGCAAGGTGTTCGACGTCGTGGCATCGGGTCGGCGCCATGTTGTCATGGGCGCCAACCAGATCGACCGGCACGGCAACCAGAACCTGTCGGCGTTCGGTCCGTTGCAGCACCCCACTCGCCAGATGTTCGGTGTGCGTGGCGCGCCCGGCAACACCATCAACCACCCCACCAGCTACTGGGTGGCCCGCCACACCGCGCGCGTCTTCGGCGAGTCCGTCGACATCGTGTCGGGCGTCGGTTTCGACAAGGTCGATCCGGAGAACCCGGCCTTCGACGACCTGAACATCCATCGCGTGGTCACCAACCTCGGCGTCTTCGACTTCGGCGGACCAGGCCACACCATGCGGGCCCTGTCCCTGCATCCCGGGGTCGGCGCCGACGAGGTCGCCGAGAACACCGGCTTCGAGGTCGAAGGCCTTGCCGACGCACCCGAAACGCGCCGGCCGACGGCAGAGGAGCTCGGTCTGATCCGGGACGTCCTCGACCCGAAGGGCGTCCGCAACAAGGAAGTCCGATGAGCAGTCCCACCAGCGCACAACCGAGTCCCGCGCGCGCCGCCGGACTGTCGACGTCGTTCACCGAGCTCGTCGGCATCGAGTACCCGATCGTCCAGACCGGCATGGGATGGGTGTCCGGACCGTCGCTGACCTCGGCAACCTCGAACGCCGGCGGGCTGGGCATCCTGGCGTCGGCCACGATGACGTTCGCGGAACTCGAGGCGGCCATCGCGAAGACGAAATCGTTGACGGACAAGCCATTCGGTGTGAACATGCGTGCCGACGCGACCGATGCCCCCGAACGCATCGACCTGTTGATCCGAGAGGGCGTCAAGGTCGCCTCCTTCGCGCTGGCCCCGAAACCCGAACTGATCGCGAAGCTCAAGGACAACGGCATCGTCGTGATCCCGTCGATCGGTGCGGCCAAACATGCCGTCAAGGTCGCCTCGTGGGGTGCCGACGCAGTGATCGTCCAGGGCGGCGAGGGCGGTGGTCACACCGGACCGGTCGCCACCACCCTGCTGCTGCCGTCGGTGCTGGATGCGCTGTCCGCCAAGGGGATCGACATGCCGGTGGTCGCCGCGGGCGGGTTCTTCGACGGCCGTGGGCTCGCCGCCGCACTCGCCTACGGGGCTCAGGGTGTGGCCATGGGCACCCGGTTCCTGCTGACGTCGGACAGTGCCGTGCCCGACTCCGTCAAGCAGGCGTACCTCGCCCGCGGTCTCGGCGACACCGTTGTCTCGGTCAAGGTCGACGGCATGCCGCACCGCGTGTTGCGTACCCCGCTGGTAGAGGCGCTCGAGAGCGGGAGCCCGGCCCGGGCCCTCGTCGCCGCGGCCCGCAATGCCAACGAGTTCAAGCAGATGACCGGCATGCGCTGGACGACGATGCTCAAAGACGGGCGCACGATGAAGAAGTCGGGCGAACGCACGTGGCAGCAGGTCATCATGGCGGGCAACACCCCCATGCTGCTCAAGGCCGGCCTCGTCGAAGGTGACACCCGCGCCGGCGTGCTCGCCTCCGGCCAGGTCGTCGGCATGATCGACGACCTGCCCAGCTGTGACGAGTTGATCCAGTCCATCATGACCCAGGCGCACGAACGGCTGAAGGCTCTCGGGTCGTTGGGCTAGGGGCCGCGGCCGCCGGGCCTTCGAGGCTCGTCGCTTGCGCTCCTCACACCTCAGGCAGCGCAGGGCGGCCCGTCACCCCCCTCCCCCTGAGGAGGCCCGGAGCTTGCGGAGGGCCGTCACGAAGGGTCCGGTACCTTCGGACCGTGACGACCCCGGAAGTCCTGCGCCTCGATTCGGTCGACTTCGTGCGGCAGTCCCGCGCGATCCTCGCCGACATCGACCTCACCGTCCACGCCGGCGAGCGGTGGGCGCTCATCGGCCCGAACGGCGCCGGCAAGTCGACGATCCTGAGCCTGTGTGGCGCGGAACAGCATCCGACGCGCGGGACCGTCCATGTCCTCGGACACCAACTGGGGCGCGTCGAGACCCGGAAGCTGCGTGAGTCCATCGGCCACGTCAATCCGCGGCATCCGCTGCGGTCGCCGCTGTCGATCCGCGAGGTCGTGCTGACCGGTGCGACGGGCACGACCGAATTGATGGACCACCGGGAACCCGCACCGGAGACACTGGCCCGTGCCGACGAACTGATCGAGATGCTCGGCCTGAGCGCGCTCGCGTCGGCGCCGTGGACGAACCTGTCGCAGGGCGAGCGCGGCCGGACACTGATCGCCCGCGCGTTGCTGTCGGATCCTCGACTCCTGCTGCTCGACGAGCCGTCGACCGGCCTCGATGTGGCTGCCCGCGAGCGTCTTCTGCAGACCGTCGACCGGCTGCACCGGACACATCCCGATCTCGCGACGGTGCTCGTCACCCATCACCTCGAGGAACTCCCCGAGACGACCACGCATGCCGTGCTGGTGACCGGCGGCCGGATCCTCGCCGCGGGGCCGGTTCACGACATTCTCACCACAGCCCTGGTGACCGAGTGCTTCGACTACCCGATCGAGATCGCCCACGACGAAGGGCGGTGGTCGGCGCGGGGCGTCGCGACCACTTCTCCCTGAACTCAAGCACCGCGAGTGGTCCCCAGTGCGAAGGCCGCCGGCGACGAGATGGCCCCCTGCAGATTTCGTGCGCTCCGAGGTCGGTGGCGAACCCGGGCCCTCTTGTCGGCCAGCCGCTGTGTGACTGGTGGGGTGTCTGTTCACCACGGTTCACTGCGGTTCACCATCGGGACGTGTGTGACAGTGACTGTGGAACAACCATTTTCGACGAAATCGGGGTTGTGGAGAAATCTCGTCGTCGAACGTTCTGGCGAGTACCTTGGTGTCATGACCCCGATCACCGAGCTCCGCGACACCCTCATTGGTCTACAATTTCCACCCGACGACGGGAGTGGTCGAGCGACTCGACGAACTACGCGTGCTGCGCAACGTCCTCGATCACCAGATCGCCGTCCACATCGCCCTGTTGGAGGATTCGGGGGCACCGGCGCGAGCAGGGTCGACGACCCGATCCTGGCTTATCGAGATGGGCCTACCCCCGACGGCCGCGCACCGCGGTGCACGGATCGCCACCGGACTGGGATCGTTGCCGAAAGTCGCCGACTGCGCCGCCGACGGATATCTGTCTGTTGAGTGTGTTGATGCGATGGTCCGCGGTATCGCGTTCATCGACAAACAGGCAGCGACTGCGTTGTCCAGCGACGACCTATCGGCGTTCGAAAGCGAGCTGCTCGCGCAGGCCTTCTCCGGGGCCACCCCCGCCGAGATCAACACTCACGCCCGGAGCATCGCCACGCGGGTCGCCGATGACGATCCGCACGCGGTCGCGGCAGCCGATGATGCGTCGCTGAACACCTTGCACACCAGAGTGACCGACGAAGGCCGGGTCGCGATCACCGGCGATGTGACGGCGGTGATCGGCGAGAAGTTCCTGGCGATGATCGACGAACGCTCCTGTCCGCGTCCCGAACCCGACGGGGCCGACGACCGCCGTGATGTCGGGCAGCGTCGTGCGGACGGGTTGGAGCTACTGCTCGATCAGGCCGCGATCGGTGCGGCGATGACCACCGCAGGTGCACCCCGCACTCAGGTAGTGGTGACCATCCCCGCTGATGGTGTGGGCCCGGCGATTCTGCCGTGGGTGGGCGCGGTCACGGCATCGACGGCACGTCGGTTGTCGTGTGACGGCGGGGTCGCCGAGATCGTCCTCGACGACGAGGGGGTGCCGCTACGGATGGGGACGACGAAGCGGTTATTCCCGCATCATCTGCGTCAGGCGATCGTCGTGCGGGATGTGTGTTGCGTGAAATGCGGTGCACCAGCGGCGCATACGCAGGTGCATCATCTGGTGCCATGGGCTGACGGCGGACCGACTGATCTGGACAACGGATGTCTACTGTGTCAGCGCTGTCATACCCAGGTGCATCATCATGGGTGGGAGGTGATGATGGGCCCTGATCGTCATCCGTGGTTGATCCCACCGGCCGATATCGACCCGCGGCGTCTACCTCGGCCGGCTTACAACCGGCGCACCATGCGCCTGGACGACGCCCTCGTCTGACCTCACCCCGCCCCCACCAGACCCTCCGGCGTCGACACCGACCGACGCCACACGACCTTTGACAACTCCACAGCGTTCAACAAGCCCTGGCCGCCGGGGTCTGGTGGCGAAAATCTCTTGCGCGTTGCGCAATTTCGCTCCGAGATCCCGGTGGGCGGGGGGCGATCGGTCTCGGAACGAGGTCGACAGGTCCAGCCCGCTCTCACCGCCTCGGAAGGGCGCGCCTAAGCCGACGGCGTCAGCGTCCAGCCGGCAGCTGCGGTCCGCTGGTTCCAGAACTCGGTGTATCGCCCACCGCGGGTGAGCAGTTCGTCGTGGGTGCCGATGTCGTCGACGCCGCCCTGATCGTCGAGCACGACGATCTGGTCGGCGGCGATCACGGTGGACAGCTTGTGCGCGATGACCAGCACCGTGCTGCAGTCGGCGAGCCGGCGGATGGATTCCGCGACGTGGGACTCGTTCTCGGGATCGAGAGCGCTGGTCGCCTCGTCGAACAGCACGATCGGCGCGTCCTTCAGCAGGGCGCGTGCGATCGAGACTCGTTGCCGCTCACCGCCGGACAGGGCCGAACCGCCCTCACCGACGACGGTCTGCCAGCCATCGGGCAGCCGGTCGACGATCGAGGTGACCCCCGCGGTCTCGGCGGCTGCTCGGATCTCGTCGTCGGTCGCATCTGGCCGTCCGAGTTTGATGTTCTCCCACAGGGTGTCGTCGAAGAGGTAGACGTCCTGGAACACCTGGGACAACTGGCCCATGAGTGCACCGGTCTCCTGCTCCCGCACGTCGACGCCGCCGACCTTCACGACGCCGCCGTCGACGTCGTAGAACCGTGCGATGAGACGGAAGATCGTCGACTTACCCGACCCCGACGGGCCGACGAGTGCAGTCATCGTGCCGGGGCGGGCTCGCAGGGACACATCGCGCAGGACCTGCGCGCCGGTCTCGTACCCGAAAGCGACACCGTCGAGTTCGACAGCACCCGGTTCGGTGATCGGCGTGGGTTGATCGGGGGTGGGCATCCGGTCGGTGTCGAGCACCCCGGTGATGCGGTTGATCTCGTCGGTGGACATGCGCAGCGTCGAACCGAGTTCGGCGAGTTCGCCGATCGGGCCGAAGAAGCGGGCCGCGAGGCCGAAGACGGCGATCAGCAGGGCCGGCTCGATGTGGCCCGCCACGGCCAGCCCCGCGCCGAGCGCGAGCACGGCACTGAAGACGACCTGCACCGACAGTCCGTTCAGCAGGATGCCGAGGATCGAGCGCCAGAGCATCGACTTGCCCACGCGTGCTTGTTGTCCGAGTGCGTCGGCGAGCGGCTTGTGCGCGGAGTCCGAGTCGCCGAAGGCCCGCAGCACCGCCTGGCAGCGGGCGAACTCCAGGACCCGGTTGTTGACCTTGACGGCCTCGGCACGCTTACGGCCCTCGGACTTCGCGAGGAACGAACTCGACAGCTTGCCGACGTACATCAGCAGCAGCGTCCCTGCGACCATCAGAAGACCGATGCGCCAGTCGAAGAAGCAGATACCGATGACGACCACGACGGAGCTCACCATGTTGACGACGACCGGGGTGATGTAGTGCGCGCCGGTACTGCCCACGAACATCGTTCCCTTGACCGCGATCTGGGAGACGTCACCGACGCGGTCGCGGGTGAACCAGCCGAGCGGCAGCGTGACCATGTGATCGCCGAGACGGTGGTGCAGCATGCGCATCGCGTAGAGCGCCATCGTCATGCCCTTGAGCGACTGCACGTAGGCACTGACCGCACAGATGGCGACCAGAACGGCCAACGGCCACAACCACATCGCGGCGGCGGAGAGGTCACCGGTCAGCAGGTGTTCGACGATCGGGACCAGGGTCAGCATCGCCAGCCCCTGCGCGACGCCGTAGACGACCACCCAGGTCAGGAAGACGACCATCCGGGCACGTTCGGAACCCAGGATCGTATAGAAACCGCGGATCATCGTGCCGCCTCGCTGCTCGTGACCGCGCCCCGCGCGATCTCCTCGTCCTGCCTGGTGGTCCCGGCCTCGTAGGAGGCCCACATCGACGCGTACAACCCGCCGCGGGCAACCAGTTCGTCCTGCCGGCCCTGTTCGACGACCCGACCCCGATCCAGGACGACGATGTTGTCCGCGTGCGTGATCGAGCCCAGACGGTGCGCGATGACGAGCACCGTGCGCCCGACCATCAACGCGCCGATGGCCTGCTGGATCTGCGCCTCCGACTCCGGGTCGGCGAAGGCGGTGGCCTCGTCGAGGACGAGGATCGGGGTGTCGGCGAGCAGGGCCCGCGCGATCGAGACACGTTGCGCCTCACCGCCGGAGAAGTGCGCCCCGTCGCCGACCACGGTGTCGTAACCGTCGGGCAGCTCCAGGATGCGGTCGTGGATCTGGGCGGCGCGGGCGGCGTCATAGACCTGCTCGTCACTCGCGTCCGGACGGCCGAGCCGGATGTTGTCGCGCACCGACATCGTCAGCAGCTGCACGTCCTGGAGCACGAACCCGACGTGGCGATAGAGCTCGGTGGGCGCGATGTCGCGGACATCGACCCCACCGATGCGCACCGCACCGGAGTCGGGATCGCCGAAGCGGGGCAGCAGCGTCGCAAGCGTCGACTTACCGCTTCCCGACGGCCCGACGAGAGCGGTCACGGTTCCCTCGGCCAGTTCGACACTGACCCCGTCGAGCGCCTTCACCCCGGACGGGACACCGAGGCGCGGCGGGTAGGTGAAGTGCACGTTCTCGATCCGCACATCGTGCCCGGCGGGCACCTGGGGGTTCTCCGGAACCGTCAGCTCTGGTTCGGCGAGCAGCGAGGCGATACGCAGGGCGGCGGCCGAGGCCTGCTGACGGGTGTGGACCGCGGTCGAGACCGTGAGCAGCGCGGTCGGCAACACCATCGCGATCAGCGTCGACCCGACGAGCTCGATCGGCTGGACCCACCCGTTGTCGACGAGCCAGTACCCGACGCCGAGGTTGACCAGCAGGATCAGCGGCGCGCTGATCAGGACGGTGGTGACCGCCTGTACGCGGAGCATCGGCCCCATGTAGCCGGCGAAGTCGTCGTTGAACTCGTCGGCGGCATCGACGAACCGCCGGTGTGCCTTGCCGGTCTGCCCGAAGGTCTTCACGACGGCGACGCCCGAGATGAACTCGACGATCGTGGCGCTGATCCGCGCGACGCCCTTGTCCATCTTCTCCATCTCGGTCGTCAGGTCACGAGCCATGTAGGAGTACGTCAGCGCGTACAGCGGCACCGTCGCGATCGCGAGCAGCCCCAGGCGCCAGTCCAGGTAGAAGCAGTAGATCAGCGCGAAGATCGGCGACAGCATCGCGGCCGTGGCCTCGACGGTCGCGTGCGCGACGAGATAGTGCAGGTCGGCGACATCGTTCTGCACCGACTTGCGGACCGCACCCGAGCTGGTCCGGCTGAACCACCCCAGCGGCAGCCGACCCAGCTTGTCCGCGATGCGGATTCGAAGTTGCGCCTGGAGATCGAGATCGGCGAAGTGGGTGATCGCGAGCGCGAGGAAGCTGAAGGCGGCGCGAGCGCCGAGCCCACCGACCACCAGCCACACGACCATCCAGACGCGCCCGGAATCGACCGGTCCCGGTTCGAGCAGGATGCGCCCGAGTTCGACGATCCCGATGAACGGCACCACCGTGGCGGCGGAGGCGAAGACCTGGACGAACTGGGCGAGCAGCGTGCGCTTCTTCACCGGGGCCAGGACGTCGGCGAGGGCAGCGGCTTTCGCCTTGGACTCGGATCTGGCCTGAGCGCGCGCGGCTTTCGGATCGTCGGGTTCGACGTCGACGTCGGAGACTGGTGCCGGCGCGGCCACATCGGTTCCGCCAATTGTCATACGCGCACAATAACGGCCAGACGCTGGGAAAGGAAAGCTACCCTAACTTCGACGCGCGTGGTCAGCGCGGCAGGATGCCGTCGAGGACCACCGACAGGTACTGATCGGCGATCGAGTCGACCGTCATCGAGCCCCCGGGCCGATACCACCGCACGGCGACCCACACGGTGTCGCGCATGAAGCGGTAGACGAGTTCGACGTCGAGATCGGCCCGGAATTCCCCGTTTTCGACGCCGCGCTGCAGCACCGACTGCCACAACTGCCGGAACTCGACGTTCAGTTCGGAGATATAGGCGAAACGTTCCTGGCCCGAGAGACGCTTCGCCTCGTCCTGGTAGATCGCGACCGCG
This sequence comes from Gordonia sp. NPDC057258, assembly GCF_042668985.1. NCBI lineage: Bacteria > Bacillati > Actinomycetota > Actinomycetes > Mycobacteriales > Gordoniaceae > Gordonia > Gordonia sp. NPDC057258. The sequence continues at coordinate 97,515 of NZ_JBHUXZ010000004.1, read as the reverse complement.
TTGCGTTCGGCATCGATGGACTCGAACGACGCGATGACGAGCCCCCGCAGGGTCTCGGTCGCCGACTTGCTCGACGCCGCGATCTGCCGGTAGCGAGCGAACAGGTCGTCGAGGAAACCCCGCAGGATCTCGTCGACCATCGACTCCTTCGAGTCGAAATGGTGATACAGACTCCCAGAGAGGATTCCCGCCGCGTCGGCGATGTCCCGGACCGTCGTCGAGCGCAGCCCTTGCTCGGCGAACATGCGCCCGGCGGTCGCCAACAACTCGTCCCGGCGCGACGAACGAGTCGGCGCGTCGGCGGCACTCGCAGCGGTCCGTCCGTTCGCGTCGATCCTGGTCTGACCTCGTGGTGACAAGCGCATCCTCCTGGAAGAGTCTGCGCTCACCCTAGCAAGCGCTTGGCCGGGACCGTCGGACGACGATCCCGGCCAAGACGACCGATGTTATGCGCCGAGGCGCTTGCGCACCTTCTTCATGGCGCGGTTGTTGAAGAACTTCCACAGCTTGAGCTGGTTGTTGGTCAGCCTGGTGTCCTTGGGCAGGAACGGCGGCGACATCATCTCGGCTACGCTGACCGGCAGCGTCGAGAACGCGACGGCCCGAGCATGGCTGAAGGTCTCGAAACCGGTGCGGCCGTGATACCCGCCCATTCCGCTGTTACCGACGCCGGCGAACGGCAGTTCGCCACTGAACAGGTGGATGGCGAAGTCGTTGCCGTTGATCGAACCACTGCGGGTGTTGTCGGCCAGCTTCTGGAACCGCTCGTTCTGATCGCCGCACCAGTACATGGTCAGCGGATGCGGGTGCGAGCCGATCTGGCTGATGACCTCGGACAGGTCGCGGTAGGGGTACACGGTCAGCACCGGACCGAAGACCTCGTCCTCCTCGATCTTCATGCCCGCCTTGACACCGGTGAGCAGCGTCGGCGGGATCTTGCGGCGTTCGGCGTCCGGTAGGGGTTCGCCGCCGGGGATCACCTGACGCTTGGTGGCGCCGAGCTGCTCTGCGTCGTCGATGAGCCCGAGGATCCGCTCGTAGTTCTTCTGGTTGATCGTCGACGTGAACTGCTCGTTGTCGATGATCGTCGGGAAGTTCTCGGTCCACCGCGCGACGACCTTGTCGGTGAACTCACCGAGCTTGGCCTCGGGAACGAAGACGTAGTCCGGGCACAGGCACACCTGGCCGCCGTTGACCATGCGGGCGTCGGCGAGCATCGTCGCGGCCTTGTCGATGTCGGCGTCGACGTCGACGACGGCCGGGTTCTTGCCGCCGAGTTCGAGGGTGACCGGGATCAGGTTCTTCGCGGCTTCCTGGGCCACCGAGGCGCCCACACCGGGCGAGCCGGTGAAGAACATGTGGTCGACCTTGAGTTTGGCGAAATCCGATCCGGAGCCGTGCTTGGAGGTGGCGATCGCCAACTCCTCGATCGAGAAGTAGTTCGGTGCGTGCTTGGCGATCACGTCGGTGGTCTTCGCGGTCACCGACGACGGTCGCATGATGACCCGGTTACCGGCGGCGAACGCCGAACCCGCGGGCACGACCGTCAGCTGCAGCGGGAAGTTCCACGGTCCCATGATGCCGACGACGCCCAGCGGGTCGTGGCGGATGCTCTGCTTGTACCCGAGCAGGCCCTGCACCTTCGCGACCTTGGACTCGGCCATCCACTCCTTGACCCCGCGACGCTGGTGGGCGAGGTCGATCATGCAGCCGGCCACATCGGCGGCGAGCGAGAGCTCGCGCGGGCGGGCACCGAAGTCCTCGGCCAGCGCGGCGGCGATCTCGTCGGCGTTGTCGAGGAGCAGGGCTGCAAGCCGCGTGATGCGGTCGATGCGCGTGTCGGCGTCGGGGATCCCGTCGCGCAGGAACGCCGCGCGCTGGATCTCGACCAGTTCGGTCAAACTATGCGCTTCCGACGAGACGCCACGCGTCGCGCCGGTGGCGCCGGTGCTGGTGTGCTCAGCAGGCTTGGTCATCGAGATCCCCTCAGCTAGGTCGTGCTTGCACCTGACGTGCGGCGGTTGGAACGAAATGGTCCGCGTGTGCCACACAATAGTATGCGCCAGATCACACCCGTATGTGGGCACGCCTGTTGTCAGAATGGTACGGCCTCGAGAGGGGAACGTCGAGGGGTGAACTCCGGCTCTAGTAGCAGAGGGGTCGCTCAGCCGAGCCGCTCGATGATCGTGACGTTGGCGGTCCCGCCGCCCTCGCACATCGTCTGGAGTCCGTAGCGGCCGCCGGTGCGCTCGAGTTCGTTGAGGAGGGTCGCGAACAGCTTGGCGCCGGTGGCGCCGAGGGGGTGACCGAGTGCGATGGCGCCACCGTTGGGGTTGACCTTCGCCGGGTCCGCGCCGGTCTCCTTGAGCCACGCGAGCACGACCGGCGCGAACGCCTCGTTGATCTCGACGACGTCGATGTCGTCGATGGACATGCCGGTCTTGTCGAGGGCGTACTTGGTGGCCGGGATGGGTGCGGAGAGCATCATCACGGGGTCGTCGCCGCGCACGGACAGGTGGTGGATGCGGGCCCGCGGTGTCAGGTTGTGTTCCTTCAGCGCGCGTTCGGAGACGACGAGGGTCGCCGACGACCCGTCGGCGATCTGCGAGGCGACGGCCGCGGTGAGCCGGGAACCGTCGGCGAGGACCTGCAGGCCGGCCATCTTCTCCATCGAGGTCTCGCGCGGGCATTCGTCGACGACGCAGTCACCGAGGGCGACGTTCTCGTTGTCGAACTTGCCGTCGGCGATCGCGGCCCGGGCCCGCTCGTGCGACTGCAGCGCCCAGCGTTCCATGTCCTCGCGACTGATGTCCCACTTCTTCGCCATCATGTCGGCGCCGAGGAACTGCGAGATCTGCGCGTCGCCGAAACGTTCCTGCCAGCCGGCGGATTCGGCGGTGGGCGTGGTGAATCCGAACTCCTTGCCGGAGATCATCGCCTGCGAGATCGGGATGGCGCTCATGTTCTGCAGGCCACCGGCGACGACGATGTCCTGGGTTCCGCTCATGATGCCCTGCGCGGCGAAGTGGATGGCCTGCTGGCTGGACCCGCACTGCCGGTCGACGGTGGTGCCGGGCACCTCGAGCGGGAGACCGGCTGCCAGCCAGGCGGTCCGGGCGACGTTGCCGGCCTGGCCACCGATGGTGTCGAGACAGCCGAACACCACGTCGTCGACGGCCGCCGGGTCGATGCCGGTGCGCTCGACGAGGGCGGAGATGATGTGGGCGCCGAGGTCGGCGGGGTGGGTCTTGGCCAGTGAGCCGTTGCGCTTGCCGACCGGGGTGCGGACGGCGTCGACGATGTAGGCCTGGGGTGTGGTCATGGTCGGTGCTCCTTGGTTCGGTGGAAGTCGTTGTCCGTCAGGCGCGTTGGCTGGAGATCGAGACGACCTCGCCGGTGAGGTAGGTGGTGTAGTCGCTGGCGAGCATCGCGACGGTCGCGGCGACCTCCCAGACCTCGGCGGCACGCCCGTAGGCTTCGCGGGAGGCGAGTTCGTCGAGGAGGTCGTCGCTGGTGACCTTCGCCAGGAACGGGTGTTTGGCGATCGACGGCGCGATCGCGTTGATGCGCACCCCGACGTCGGCGGCTTCGAGTGCGGAGCAGCGGGTCAAAGCCATGACGCCTGCCTTGGCCGCGGCGTAGTGCGCCTGTCCGCGCTGGGCACGCCAGCCGAGGACGGAGGCGTTGTTCACGATCACCCCGTTGTGTTCGACCGAGCCGAAGTACCGCAGGGCGGCTCGGGTGGCGCGGAAGGTGCCGGTGAGGGTGATGTCGAGGACGCGGTCCCATTCCTCGTCGGTCATCTCGGCGACCGGGGTCTCGCCGCCGAGACCGGCATTGTTCACCAGGACATCGATGCGTCCGAGTTGGGTTGCGGCGTCGGCGATCAGCGCGTCCACCTCGGCGGTGACCTGGACATTGCAGGTGCGCTGGGTGACCGTGCGGTCGGGGAATTCGGCCGCGAGCTTCTCGGCGGCCTCACCGAGACGCCGCTCGTGCCAGTCGCTGATGAGCACGTCCGCACCCTCGAGCAGTGCGCGACGTGCCGACGCGAAGCCGATGCCCGTTCCGGCGGCGGCGGTCACCACGACCTTCTTGCCCAGCAGCAGGCCGTGCCCGGCGATCTCGTCCGGCGGTGTGGCCAGCGGAGAGACCGCCCGGCCGTTGACATGCGCCCCGTTGAAGTCGATTCCGGTCATCTCAGCGTGCCTCTCGGGGTAGGCCGAGCACCCGCTCGGCGATGATGTTGCGCTGCACCTCGTTCGAGCCGCCGTAGATCGTGTCGGCGCGCGTGAAGAGGTACAGCCGTTGCCATTCGTCGAGTTCGACGTGCTCGGGGTCGGTGATGTCGTTGGCCCGACCCTCCGCCGTCGCGACGGGACCGATCAGCGCCGGTGCGCCGACGACGTCCATGGCGAGTTCGCCGAGATCGCGATGCCAGTTCGCCCACAACAGCTTCGAGACCGACGCCGCGCCGGCTTGCGAAGTGACATCGCCGTCGAGTGTCCGCTGGGCGTGGGCGCGCATGACCATCAACCCGATGTCCGCCCGGGCCAGCCGCGACGCGATCTCCGGGTCGTCCAGCGCCCCGTTGGCTCGCGCGAGATCGGTGAGATTGCCCAGCTCGCGCGCGAATCCGACCTGCTGACCCAGCGTCGACACCCCGCGCTCGAACTGCAGCAGCCCCATCGCCACCTTCCAGCCGTCGCCCGGGTCACCGACGATGAGATCGGCATCGGTTTCCGCGTCGTCGAAGAACACCTCGTTGAATTCCGAAGTGCCGGTGAGCTGTTGGATCGGACGGACGGTGACGCCCGGTTGGTCGAGCGGCACCAGCAGGAAACTCAGTCCGGCATGGCGCGACGATCCCTTCTCGGTACGCGCGATCACGAACACCCATTGCGCCACGTGGGCGAGCGAGGTCCAGATCTTCTGGCCGTTGATGATCCACTTGCCGTCTTCGAGCCGCGCCGACGTGGACACGCCCGCGAGGTCCGATCCGGCGCCCGGCTCGGAGTAGCCCTGCGACCACAATTCGGTGACATCGACGATGCCGGGCAGGAAACGCCGCTTCTGCTCGTCGGTCCCGTAGGCGATGAGCGTGGGGCCCAACAGTTCCTCACCCAGATGATTCACGCGCGCAGGTGCGTTGGCGCGTGCGTACTCGCGATGGAAGATGATGCGCTGTTCGAGCGTCGCACCACGACCGCCGTACTCGACCGGCCAACCGATGCAGGTCCACCCGGCGCGCGCGAGGTGACGATCCCATTCGAGGCGCTCGGCGAAGAACTCGTGTTCGCTGCCCGGCCCCCCACGACCCTTCAGATCGGCGAAGTCGCCGGCGAGGTTCTCGTCGAGCCACGCACGCACCGCGGCCGCGAACTCGGTGGTGGCGTTCGGTGTCGATTTCGCCCATTCACCCAGGTCGACGGCACGATCGGCGAGATTCGTCGTGGTCATGGGCGCTAGCATAACGCACCAAGCAAGTGCTAGGTTGGGCGCATGGCGCAGACCCCACTGCACGAGGTCCTCCCCACGCCCACGACCCCGGCCGCACTGCGCCGGGCGGCGCAGACCTGGCCCGACCGTATCGCTCTCGTCGACGGTCAGTGGCAGTCTTCGACGCATCCGCGCATCGAGTCGACCTGGACCCGTCTCCACGAGTCCGTCCGGGATTTCGCGGCAGCGTTGGTGTCCTCGGGTATCGAGGCCGGCGACCGGGTCGCCATCTGGTCGCCGAACAGCTTCCACTGGCCGATTGCGGCGCTCGGGGTCCACTACGCCGGTGCGACGCTCGTCCCCTTGAACACGCGCTACACCGCGGGCGAGGCGATCGAGATCATCGAACGGTCCGGGGCCCGGGCCGTCGTCGTGTCCGGCGAGTTCCTCGGTGCCGATCATGCGGCCGAGTTGTTGCGCGATCACCGCGCCACGATGCCCGACGTCGTGATCCGGGTGTCGCTCACGGACGACGCCGCCCCGCTCGACGGTGCCGTCGACTGGGATGAGTTCCTCAGTCGGGCGGCAACCCCCGACGCACTCGCCGAAGCCGACCGACGCGCCGATGCCGTCTCCCCCGACGATCTCTCCGACATCCTCTTCACCTCCGGCACGACCGGAAAGTCGAAGGGTGTGCTGGCGACCCACCGGCAGACCCTGACCGGCTCGTACGGCTGGGGCGCGAATGCCGGCCTGGGCCCGGACGACCGCTACCTGATGGTCAACCCGTACTTCCACACCTTCGGGTACAAGGCGGGCATCCTGCCGAGCGTGCTGTTCGGCGTGACCATGCTGCCACTTGCCGTCTATTCACCGGACCAGGCGATGAAGCTCGTGTCCGACGAGCGCGCGACGGTCTTCCCGGGCGCGCCCACCATCTTCCAGACCATCCTCGACGACCCAAAGCGCGCCGACCACGATCTCTCGAGCCTGCGCATCGTCATCACCGGCGCGGCGATCGTGCCCGTCGTCCTCGTCGAACGCCTCCAGCACGACCTGGGCGTCGACACCGTCATCACCGCCTACGGCCTGACCGAGGCGAGCGGCTTCGTCTCCACCTGCACCCCCGACGACGACGATGCGACGGTCGCCAACACCTGCGGACGTGCGTTCCCGGGTATGGAGATCACGCTCTCCGACGACGGTGAGGTGCTGGCGCGCGGAGACATGGTGATGGTCGGCTACCTCGACGACCCGGAGGCCACCGCCGCGACAATCGACGCCGACGGGTGGCTGCACACCGGCGACATCGGGACCCTCGACGAGCGCGGCAACCTCAAGATCACCGACCGGCTCAAAGACATGTACATCTGCGGCGGGTTCAACGTCTACCCCGCCGAGATCGAGCAGACCCTCGCGCGGCTCGACGGTGTCACCGAGTCCGCGGTCGTCGGCGTGCCCGACGACCGGCTCGGCGAGGTCGGCCGCGCCTACCTGACGGTCCGGGCGGACGCCGACCTCGACGAGGCGCAGGTCATCGCGTTCGCCAAGGAGCACCTCGCCAACTTCAAGATCCCCCGGTCGGTGGTCTTCGTCGACGAGTTCCCCCGCAACGCGTCGGGCAAGATCCTCAAGCGCAACCTCACCTGACCCCCAGGGATTTCGTAGCGCCAATGCGCGCTATTCACACACTGACGCTACGAAGTTCGGGGCTGGGAACCGGCCGGACGTGCGGTGCGTCGAAGTGTGTATGACCGACGACCTGCGCGCCATGATCGCTTCCCACGACGGCGTCTTCACCACGCATCAGGCACACTCGCACGGCGTATCGGCCGACGGCATCCGGCATCGGGTTCGGACCGGACAGTGGGTCCGGGTCACGCGAGGTGTCTTCCGGGTGGCCGACCGAACGGTCGACGATCGGATGCGGATGCGGCTCGTCGGGGTTCGCCACGCGCGCGGGCGATGCTGGAGGCGATGTCGTCGGGCGCGAGGTCGGAGGCGGAGCGGATCACCGCGAAGCTACTCGACGGCAGCGGGTTCACGGGGTGGTCGGCCAACACGCCGGCGTGTGGCTACGTCCTCGACTTCGCGTTCGAGGCGTCAAAGATCGCCATCGAGATCGATGGGATGGCTTTCCATAGTGACGCCGTCGCATTCCAGCGAGATCGCACCCGACAGAACGACCTCGTCGCCAACGGCTGGACTGTCCTCCGGTTCACCTGGAACACGGAAATCCGTAGCGTAGATGCGGATATAGCGCGTATCCGCGCTACGAAATCCCGTCAGGTGCGGGGCTTCACCAGCGGGAACAGGATGGTGTCGCGGATGCCGAGGCCGGTGAGGGCCATCAGCAGGCGGTCGATGCCCATGCCGGTGCCGGTGGTCGGGGGCATGCCGTACTCCATCGCGGCGAGGAACTCCTCGTCGAGGACCATCGCCTCGTCGTCGCCGGCGGCGGCCAGGCGGGCCTGGTCGGCGAAGCGCTCACGCTGGATGACGGGGTCGACGAGTTCGGAGTATCCGGTCGCCAGCTCGAAGCCGCGTACGTAGAGGTCCCACTTCTCCACGACGCCGATCTGCGACCGATGTGCGCGGACGAGCGGCGAGGTCTCGACCGGGAAGTCGCGGACGAAGACCGGACGGTCCAACTTCGCGCCGACCATGTGTTCCCACAGTTCCTCGACGAGCTTGCCGTGCCCGTATCCCTTGTCCTTCGGGATCTCGAGGCCGACGCGCGCCGCGATGGCCAGCAACTGCTCGACGGTGGACTCGCCGTCGGCGCCGGCCGGGACGATCTGCTCGCCCAGCGCCTCCGACAGCGACGGGTACATCTCGAGTGCGGTCCACTCGCCCGAGAGGTCGTAGGTGGAACCGTCCGGCATGGTCGGGGTCTGGGTGCCGAGCGCCGCCTGCGAAACCTCTTGCACCAGTTCGCGGATCATGACGGCGGAGTCGTCGTAGGTGCCGTAGGCCTGATAGGTCTCGAGCATCGCGAACTCCGGCGAGTGCGTGGAGTCGGCACCCTCGTTGCGGAAGTTGCGGTTGATCTCGAAGACGCGCTCGATGCCGCCGACCACACAGCGCTTGAGGAACAGCTCCGGTGCGATGCGCAGGAACAGGTCGATGTCGAAGGCGTTGGAGTGCGTGACGAACGGTCGCGCGGCCGCCCCGCCGTGCAGGGTCTGCAGCATCGGGGTCTCGACCTCGAGGAAACCCCGACGGCCCAGCGCCGCACGGAGTTCGGCGATCACCGAGATCCGGGTGCGGGCGATGCTGCGGGCCTCCGGGCGCATGATGAGGTCGACGTAGCGCTGCCGGACGCGAGTCTCCTCGTTCATGTCCTTGTGCGCGACGGGCAACGGCCGCAACGACTTCGACGCCATCTGCCAGCCGTCGGCCATCACCGAGAGTTCGCCGGTGCGCGAGCTGATGACCTCGCCCGAGATGAACACGATGTCCCCGAGGTCCACCTCGGACTTCCACCGCGCCAGCGCTTCCTCGCCGACGCCGTTGAAGCTGACCATCGCCTGCAGCTGCGTGCCGTCGCCCTCCTGCAGCGTGGCGAAGCAGAGCTTGCCCTTGTTGCGCAAGAAGATCACGCGTCCGCTCACGCCGACGTGCAGTCCGGTCTCGGTACCGGCCTCGAGGTCGGGGTAGGCGGCGCGGATCTCACCGAGGCTGTGGGTGCGCGGGATCGCGACCGGGTAGGCCTCACGACCCTCGGCCAGGATCCGCTCACGCTTCTCGCGGCGGATGCGCAACTGCTCGGGCGTCTGCTCGTCGGTCGCTTCGGGGGTGGCGGTGCTGGTCGGGCTGTCACTCACCCCACGCACCCTATCGGGGCCGGTCATCGACTCCAACTCACTGCCGCGTGGTGACCGCGGCCACAACCGGGTCGGCCTGGGCGGGTTCAGCTCTCGTGGGCGGAGATGACGGCGAGGTCGTCGGGCCGAATCCGACCGTTGACCCGTGCCGACCGCATCCGACGGTGCCCGCCGACGACGAACACCGCGCCGTGCACCCCGCGCGCCTGCAGGTGCCAGGCGAGCCATTCGGCCTCGTGCCCGTCCTCGCTGACGAGGATCCATCGTGATTCCGGCCGGGCGACGCGCAGTGAGTCCGGGGTGTCCGGGGTGAGCCGGTCGAGAACCTCGACGGCGTCGATGGCCAGGGCCCCGAACAGTGCGCCGTCGAGCTGACGGCGCCGGTGGGAGCGGACGTCGACGGGGGTGGCACCGGCGGCGACGGCGGACGCGTAGTCCTCGACCCGCAACGACAGCGGCGCAGACGGGGCCGGGGCGACGGTCGGCGGAACAGCGGCAAACACCGAAGCAGGGGCGAACACCGTACCGGCGGAAGAAGGACGAACAGAAGAAGCAACCGAAGCGGTCATGAGAGGGAGTCCTCAGGTGATCGAGATCGAGCGGGGAGCGCGAAGGAGGGCAGCCGCAGACGCGGTATCAGCCCTGACAACACTCCCGACAGCTCGTGATCACGACGACGAGTATGCCACAGCACACCCCCACCGGCCAGACCCCAATCGGACCGAGGTCGTCACACTTCCGGCGGCTGCCACCGCTGCACGCGTCGCATCTGTGCGTTCAGGACGGCGTCGGGCGTCATGCGCAGAGCGAGGTCGCGCGCCCAGACAGCGGGGCCGGCACGCAGTTGCCCGACCCGGCCGATCATCGACGCCTGCCGCGCGATCTGCTGGGTCCGCGGGCGTCGGAGCCGGTCGTAGGTGCGCAAGGCCTCGTCGAGGTCAGCGCGGCCGTGCCGGCGTAGCAGCGCGGTCAGGGTGGCCGCGTCCTCCATCGCCTGGTTGGCACCTTGACCCAGGTTCGGGGTCATCGCGTGGGCGGCGTCGCCGACGAGAACACTCGAGCACCCCCGGCCCGCTCTGACGAACGTGGGCAGCGGCTTGGCGAGCTCCTCGATCGGCAGGTATCCGACGGTCGCCGGATCGGTGGCGTCGAGCAACTCCCCGATCGGTCGATGCCACCCCGAAAACCGTTGCCGCACTGCATCGAGACCGCCCTCCGAGTCGCCCCCGTCGTCCGACACCGAGGCGAACCAGTAGACATGCCCGTCAGGGAGCGGCGCAATCCCGAAACGCGCCCCACGTCCGGTCGTCTCGCCGGCCGCGTCGACCGACACCGGGGTCGTCGTGATGGCCCGCCACGCGGAGTAGCCACATCGCCGGACGCCCGGGTCCTCGACGACCGCGGCACGCACCCGGCTGCGCAGACCGTCGGCGCCGACGATCAGGTCGCAGTCACCGATCTCGGTGCCGTCGGCCAGCCGCACGAGACCGCGGTCGGGCGCGATGTCGTCGACCCCGGAACCGGTCCTGATGTCCACGACGGCGGCCGCGGCGGCGAGGAGGGCCGCGTGGAGATCGGTGCGGCGGACGACGCGCATGTCGGTCAGCGACGCCGGATCGAACCGACTGAGCCATCGCCCGCCCGGTGTCCGGGTTCCGCTGGTCGGCGGGGTCGACGCTGCGGCGCCGCCGAGGACCGACCGCATACCCAATGCGTCGAGTGCGCGGACCCCGTTGGCGAAGATGCTCAGGCCGGCACCCCCGCCGCGTACCTCGGGCGCGCGCTCGACGACCGTCACCCGGGCACCCGTCGACGCCAGTCCGACCGCGGTACACAGGCCGGCGATCCCGGCCCCCACCACGACGACCTTCATGAGACTGTTCTCCACATGGAGAAGAAGCTAGCAGATAAAATTCTCCGCGTGGAGAAATCAGTCAATGGGTCGACACGCGATCTGCTACTGGACACCGGCATCACCCTCATCGGCACCGTCGGGAGCCGGCAGGCGTCGGCACGCGCGGTCGAAGACGCGTCCGGGGTGCCACACGGGAGCGTTCGGCATCATTTCGGCGGTCAGAGCGGTTTTCTCGCGGCTCTCGTCGAGCATGTGTTCAGCGCCGACCGCGCTGCGGAGGGCGAGTCGACCCAGGAGGTGATCGTCCGCTGGTTGGGCACCGACCGCGTCCGCACCAGGGCGCGGTACGAGCTCATGCTCCTGGCGACACGCGACGAGGACCTGCGACGGGCGATGGTCGGGCACCGTGAGCGCTACGTCGACGGACTCGTCGACGGCGGGTTGACCCGTACCGAGGCCCGGCAACTGGTCGCCGCGCTCGACGGCCTCGTCCTCGACGCGCTCCTGCGGAACTCCGACGGCACCGACGCCGACCACGATCCCACTCCCCTGCTGCGCGCGTTCCGCTGACGATCCGGGGTCACGTCGTCCCGATGAGATCGGCGGCCAGCGCACGGAGGTGTGCCGCGAGCTCGTCGACACCGGGCTGCTCGACCGGGAAGTGCCCGCACCCGGTCAGCAGATGGATGTCGGCGCGCGCCGCGATCCGGCGCGCGAAGCGCACGCTGACCTCCGGCGGCGTCCACGAGTCGGCCGCCGGATGGACCAGCAGCACCCGTGGACCCCGGTACCCCTCAGGGGTTGGCACCTCGTGCGTCATCAGGTCCGCCAGGAACCCCAGCGACACTGACGATCCGGCACCGAGACGGTCGTCGACGCAGGCCCGGGACAGGTCCGGGTCGAGACTCATCGCCGACATCGGCGCCACCCAGCGGATCGGAAACCGCATCCGGGCGAGCACCCCGACGCGGGCGAGCACCGGCATCAGCGGGGTGAGGCGACCGAGCGCCGGCGTACGCGCGACGGCTCGACGCGCGTCGGGATCCCCGGCCAGATCGAGCAGGCAGGTCGCGACGACCGCGGCCACCCGTCCGGTCCGGCTCGCGACCTCGTAGGCGAGCATCCCACCGAGACTCGCACCCAGCACGACGAGGGGACGCGGGTCATCGTCGGTCTCGGTCGTCACGAGATCGCAGATCAGATCGACCCAGTCCTGGTAGCGGACCCTGCCCGGACCGGCCACCCGCGTGCGTCCGTACTGCGGCAGATCGGGGGCGAGGACCTCGAACCCCTCGTTCGCGAGGATCGCGCCCAGCGGCCAGACCAGGGCACTGTGTCCGCCACCGCCGTGCAGCAGCAACACGCGCAGCGGTGCCGCGCTCGGGCTCGCCCGCAGGATGTGGACGTCGACCTCCCCGCACGCCCGGCCGGAGCTCGACGGCCAGGTCCACCAGGTGGATTCGGCCGCGACCCCGGCGGCGACGGACCGCCACGGCTCGGGCAGGAACCGAAGGTAGGATTCGGGGGTTCCGGATCGGCGGATCATGTATCCATCGTCGAACCGGCGGCGGGACTCCACAACTCGCATTCCCCGAGGATCGATCAGATGCGCAAAAGGCCACGGCAGCAACGCTCTTCGTTCACCGTCGACACGATTCTCGAGGCGGCCACTCAGCTTCTCGACACCGAGGGCGCGGAGATGACGACCAACCGCATCGCCGAGAAGGCCGGGGTGTCGGTGGGCTCGATCTATCAGTACTTCGGCGACAAGCAGGCGATCTTCGACGAACTGGCGCTCCGCCATCTCGACGCCGCCGCCGGGGCGATGACGGCCGTCCTCGACGACCACCCGCCCGGTTCGTGCCCGTGGCCGGAGGTGCTGCATGCGGTGATCGAGGTCGCGGTCCGCGAGAACTCGACGCACGGCCGCGCCCATGGGCGGCTGCGCGAACTGGCCGACCCGACACGCCTGGCCACGGAGTACACCACCCTGATCGATTCGCTGATCGACCGGTTGAGCGCTCATCTCGTCGCCGACGGCTGGACGGCGCAGTCCGCGGCAGCTGACCTCCGGCTCGCCTTCGCCGCGGTCGACGCACAGATCCACCAGCTGGCCGGCACCGACCTGACCGCCGGCGAACTGACCGACCGCATCACGGCCTACACCGAGGCAGCACTCCGCGCGCACCGTTGACGCGACGAATCCCCGTGCCGCTGTTCGGTTCGCCTAGTGTCCCGGGTCGGAAATTCGTTTCATGAGTTCGGCGGTCCAGGTGGATGCATCGCGAGGCGGCGGAGGACGCAGCTACTGGATGTACCTGCGACGACGCCAACGAAGCGAGGCGCCGCCTGGGCGTCGCAATCATCAACGAATTTCCGGCGCGGGACACTAGATCTACTTCCCGCGACGCGGATTCGCCTTGGCCCGTTCGTGGACCAGACGTAGACCATCCAGGGTCAGGTGCGGGTGATGATCGGTGAGGGAACGACACTCGTCGAACATCAGCGGGGCGAGAAATCCGGTGGCGACCACCGTCACGTCGTCGCCGTCGAATCCCGGGACGGTGTCGCAGACGCGGTCGACCAACCCGTCCACCTGACCGGCGAAGCCGTACAGGATGCCGGACTGCAACGCTTCGACGGTGTTCTTGCCGAGCACGCTGCGGGGCGGCATCAACTCGACCTTGCGCATGGTCACGGTGTGCTCCGACAGCGCCTCGACCGCGAGGTTGACGCCCGGTGCGATGGCCCCGCCGAGGAACTCGCCCGTCGCCGAGACCGCGTCGACGACCGTTGCGGTACCGAACGCGACCACGATGCAGGGCCCGCCGAATTCCGTGTGCGCGGCAAGGCAATTGGCGACCCGGTCGGTGCCGACCTCTTTCGGGTTGTCGACCAGGAGGGGAACCCCGGTCCGCACACCCGGTTCGAGCAGCACGTGTGGCCCGTTGCCGAAGTAGCGCGGCACCATCACGCGCAGTTCGCGCAGGAGCGACGGAACCGTCGACAGCGCACTCACCCCGGTCACCTGCTCGATGTCGTCGCCGAGCATGCCGCGGAACGCCCACGCCAGTTCGTCGGCGGTGCAATGCGGGTCGGTGTGGATTCGCCAATCACGCACCAGGCGCGCGTGATCCCCGACCCCGGCGTACACGCCGAGATGGATGTTGGTGTTGCCGACGTCGACGGTGAGCAGCATCGAAGGTCGTCGCCGCGTCAGAGCGAGGCGTCGGCGAAGATCGGGCTGTCGAGGTGACGCGGGTCGAGCAGGCCCGACCCCGCGGGTACGTCGGCCGGATCGTCGCCCGTGGTCACGATGCGGTTCTGCGCGTCGACGAACACCACGTTCGGCGAGTACTCACGCAGCTCGGCCGCATCGAGCATGCTGTAGGCGATGATGATGACGAGATCGCCCGGGTGGACGAGATGCGCTGCCGCACCGTTGATCCCGATGACACCGCTGCCACGCTCGCCGGCGATCGCATAGGTCACCAGCCGGGCGCCGTTGTCGATGTCGACGATCGTGACCTGCTCCCCCTCGAGCAGGCCCGCGGCGTCGAGCAGATCGGAGTCGATGGTCACCGAGCCGACGTAGTGCAGGTCGGCCTGGGTCACGGTGGCGCGGTGGATCTTCGAGGTCATCATGGTGCGCAACATGGTCATCGTCCCTCTGTCGTGGTTGTGGTGGCATTGGTCCAGGCGATTTCTTCTTCGAGCGCGGCGACGCCGCCGACCGTCACGCCGACGTTGTCGATCAGGCGTGCGCCGCCGAGCCGGGCGGCGACGAGCAGCCGTCCCGCGCCCTTCTCCGGCGGCTCCTCGAGCTGACGCCCGCGCAGGTCCAGGTAGTCGACCTCGATCTCCGGGACCGTGGCGAGCACCGACCGTGCGGCGGCGAGAATGGCATCGCGTCCGCCTTCGGCCGCATGGGCCCCCGCGACGAGCGACGCCGAGAGCGTCGTCGCCAGCTCCCGCTGCTCCGGGGTGAGATAGCGGTTGCGTGACGACATCGCCAGCCCGTCGGACTCGCGGACGGTCGGGACGCCGACGATGTCGACGTCGAGGTTCAGGTCGGTCACCATCTGCTTGATGAGCACCAGCTGCTGATAGTCCTTCTCACCGAAGAACGCCGCATTGGGTCCGACGATGTTGAGCAGCTTGAGGACCACCGTCAGCATCCCGGCGAAGTGTGTCGGCCGCGAGATCCCGTCGAGGATTCGGCCCACCTCGCCCGGGTGCACCGTCGTCCGCGGACCGTTCGGGTACATCGACGACGCGGACGGCGCGAACACCAGCTCGACGCCCAGCGGCTCGAGGAGCGCGAGGTCGGCGTCGAGGGTGCGCGGGTAGGCGTCGAGGTCCTCGCCGGCGCCGAACTGCAACGGGTTGACGAAGATGGACACCACCACCACGGTGTTGCCCTTCGCCTTGGCGGCCCGGACGAGCTGCAGATGGCCGGCGTGCAGGGCACCCATGGTCGGGACGAGCACGACACGTTTGCCCGCGGCCCGCAGCGCGCGGGTGACGCGGCTCAGGGACGCCGGCTCTCGATGCACGGTCATCTTGCCGGCCGAGTAGGTGGGCTGTGCGTCGGACGGGCCGCTCACGCCGTCTCCTCCGCTTGATGTCATCGGTCCTCCAATGCGTCGATCAACGCCTGCGGTGCGTGGCTGTGGTCCGCGGCGCGCCGGGCGAGTGTGCGATATGCCTCGGCGATGCCGTGCGGTCCCGGGCCGGCGGGGACGGTGCGCAGCGCCGCCAGGTGTCGGGCGACCGCGGGCGCGTCACCGCGGGCGACGGGCCCGGTCAGCGCCGACGGGCCGAGTTCCAGCACGTTTCGCAGCGACGCCGCGGCCAACGGCCCGAGGATGCGTTCGGCGAGGCGGTTACCGTGTCCGTCGACGGTCGCGGTGTCGCGGCCGGAGTGGTCGATGGCGGCGTTGAGTGCGAGGACCGCGTCGGAGATCAAGGCGATCAGGTGGTTGGCGCCGTGGGCCAGTGCGGCGTGGTAGAGCGTGCGCTCGGCTTCGGCGATCCGCACCGGGTCACCGCCCATTTCCAGCACCAGCGACGACGCGATGGCCTCGCCGACCGCATCGGCGGCGGTGATGGCGAAACAGGCGTTGGTGAGGCGCGCGGTGTCGTCCTCCGAACCCACGAACGTCATCGCCGGATGCAGTGCGATCCCCAGTGCACCGCGGTCGGTCAGCGGTTGCAGCACGGCCACCCCGTGCGCGCCCGCGGTGTGCGCGACGATCGTCCCCGGACGGAGCGAGTCGGACGCCGCGATCTCGTCGACCACGGCGGCGAGCTCGGAGTCGGGCACGCTGACCAGCAGCAACTCGGATCGCGCGACGACCGCGTCGAGGTCGAGGACCTCGGAATCGGGGAGTCGACTCACCGCGCGGGCCCGGGACTCGGGCGACCGCGCCACCACGGCTCCGACCACGTGCCCGGCCTTCTCCAGCGCCTCGCCTAGAGCCGTCCCGACGCGGCCGGCGGACACGAGGCCGACGGTGAGGCGAGCGGGCGTCGGCAGATTCGTCATGCCGGGGAAAGGGTCGGTGAGACCGGAACGGAGGTGCGAGCCATCGCCGAAGGCGTCATCGCCACCGGTTCGCCGTGCAGACGGCATACCGGCATCACCGCTCGGTGAGGTCACCGCTGTCCTCCAGAGTGTCGTTCCAGTCCCGCCTCCGCCGACACTTCCGTCGCATGAGCGGACTCATCGCGGCGGGGTCGGCACGGGTACCAGACGTTGCAGAGCAAGAGTAGGTCCGACACCGCGGCCGGTGCCAACGTCTGTGACAGGTGTCACCTCGTGGGCGGCCGGTCGATCCGCCGGTCGTGCCGACCGATCCACCGAACCACCGGTGACCTGCGCCGACGCGGCGTAGTCTGAGACAGCCGCAGTCCGCCCGGGATTGCCGGCCCGGACGACATCGACACACCCGCGCACACGAAGGTCCCGCCCATGAGCTTGGAACCGGGCACAGAGTTCGCCGGTTACCGGGTCGTGCGCAGGATCGGTGCGGGCGGGATGGGTGAGGTGTACCTCGTCCGCCATCCCCGGCTCCCGCGCCATGACGTGATCAAGGTCCTCGCCGAGCAGGTGTCGAACGATCCGATCTTCCGAGCCCGGTTCACCCGCGAGGCCGACCTCGCCGCCCAGCTGGACCACCCGTGCATCGTCAGTGTCTACGACCGGGGCGAAGTGGACGGACGACTCTGGATCTCGATGCAGTACGTGCCCGGCACGGACGCCGCGGCATTGCTCGCCACCAGCCCCGGCGGGCTCCCGCTCGCCGACGTCGCGGCCGTGGGCGACGCGATCGGCGCGGCGCTCGATCACGCGCACCGCTCCGGACTGCTCCACCGCGACGTCAAACCGGCGAACATACTGATCAGCCCCGAGGAGTCCGATCCGCGACTCCCCCAGCACGTCACCCGCCGGCGTATCCGGCTGGCGGACTTCGGGATAGCGCGCCCGACCGACGGTGGTGCCACCTCGCTCACCTCGACGGATCTCGTCATCGGCTCATTCCCCTATTCGTCACCCGAACAGCTCTCGGCCGAGACCCTCGATGCCCGCAGCGACGTCTACTCACTGGCCTGCAGCGTCTTCGAATTGATCGCGGGCACAGTGCCGTTCGCCGCACGGACGCCCGCCATGATGATCCACCACCACCTCAGCACCCCGCCCCCGGAGCTGTCCGACCTCCGGCCCGACGTGCCGCCGGCGGTGTCCGACGTGGTGCGCTCCGGTCTCGCAAAGAACCGGACGGACCGTCCGTCGTCGGCGGGGGCCTTTGCCGCCGAACTCCGTTCGGCGATCGACTCGACGGTATTCGCCCCGGCGCCACCGCGGCCGGAGCGCACCGTGCGCGGCCACGCCGCGGCGGCACCGATGTCCGGTCCACCGATGTCCCGACCCGCACCGCCGGCGCTGCCCCCGACCGCCTTCGCACCCACTGTTGCGATCCCGGTCACCGGTGCCACCCGGCCGGGGGACGACGGGTCTCGGCCCACCATCGCACGGGGCGCGACGGCGTACTCCGGACTCCCCGGACACGCTGTCCCCCAGCATGATCCCGGGTCGTCGACGGTCCGCGCCTCGCGCGATCTACCGGTGCTGGACCCACCTCGGCCCGGCCCGGGTGCGACCCGGCGGACCACCGCGTCGCTCGCATGCGGTGTGGCGGCGATCCCGTTGAGCGTCGTCGGTGGACTGGGCCTGCCGGTAGGCGTGGCCGGCTGGTATCTCGCCGGCCGTGGTCAGCCGGGTTCGGCCGGGCGGTTCGCCCGTGTGCTGTGCGTCCTGGGCGTCGTGCTGAGCCTGGGGTTCATCGCGTTCACCGTCGGACGCGCCGTGGCGATGCAGTTCTGACTTCGACGTCGTGGCAACGGATTTCGTCAGCGCCAGCTCCCCGGCCGGGACTGCTGCGGCTCACGCGCCTGCCTGGACAACGCGCCGAACACGGCGTCGACCACCCACAGGGTCAGGATGCCCGCCACGATGTCGACCACGTCGTCGAACGGTGAACGGAATCTCGGCGAGAACGGGTCCAGTACCTGCGAGGCCGGGACGTCGAGGAGTCTCCCGGTGCCGTCGACGATCGCGTCGACCGGGTTCGACGCCCAGCCCTCGTACGCGTTGATCGCCAGCAGCATGATGACCGGAATCGCCAGCACCCACCAGAATCCACGTCGACGCGCGACCGACCACGCCACGATCAGCATCACGACGAAGGCGGGCATGTGCTCCGAACAGAACGTGAGCACGGGGTAGTCTCCCGATCGCACCAGGACCGGGACCTGACCACCCCAGAATCCGAGTGCCCCGACCGCGCCGATCACCACCGCGATCCCCGACCGCATCGGATTACGAGCCCAGATCCCCAGCACGAGAACCATGTACAGCGGCATCAGAGCCGTCAGCGACCAGATGAGCAACAGGCTCGTCTCGGGACCGTTGGCCTGGAGGTTCGCGTGGTACTCGGGGAACGGGGTGCCGTCGAGCGGGTCGAAGGTGAAGAGCCACAACACCGTCGGCCACCACGCGATGACCGGCAAGAACACCGCGGTGCTCACCAGCGACTGCTTGACCGCGTTCCCGCGCTCGGTATGGCGGATCGCGGCCATCGACGGATCGGACCCCGGCCCGAGACCGAACTCCCCACCCGCGAGCGTCTCGCTCATACGGGAATACTAGGGCGATCGTCCAACTCGTATCGGCGAATCCGCGGCAACGCCGCAGATGCACCCGGACGGATGACACGGGCGTCGGACCGCAACCCGGCAGTGTCGCAAGCAGCCGGGCCCGCCCGGGGTCGCAAGCAGCCGGGCCCGCCCGGGGTCGCAAGCAGCCGGGCCCGCCCGGGGTCGCAAGCAGCCGGGCCCGCCCCGGCGGATCAGCCGTTCCGTCGGCGCCGTCCGCCGCCGGTGGACTCGGTCTGTGACCGCAGCTGGCTCAGGAGTTCGGAGACGGGCAACCCCGCCGAGTGTGCCGATTCCGCGTCGTCGGCGACCGCTCGGCGTCGACGACCACCGCCGAAGGACTCCGCGGGCCGACCGCCCGGCTGATTCTCGTGTCGTCCAGCGGACCCGAGGAAGGGCGGGGGCTCCACGTCGTCGGAAGCATCCGCGCCGTCCGGGGTCTCATCGCTCTCGGGTGCTTCGCCCGACGCCGACCGGGTCGACCATTCGTCGGTCGGGGTGTCGTCGGTGTAGAGCGGTTGATTCGCGTCCGCGACCGGCGACTGCGATCCCGGGCCTCGGGTATCCGACGCGTCGGCATCGCTTCCGAGGTAGAAGCCCCCGGAGAACGGCACGGACGCGGACTCTCCGGCGCCGGTTGACGCACCACTGTCCGCACCCGAGGTCTCGCCGCCGGCGGTGGCTTCCGTGCCGCCGGGGTGATCGGTGTCGACGATCTCGGCGTCGGAGACGTCCGCATCGGACGTCCCCGTCGCGGCATCGGGTTCGGCCGGCGCGCTCGTCGCCGCGGCCTCGTCGGGCGATATCTCGGTGGCGATGCGGCCCGAGATCGGGTCGTCGGTGACGACCGGGATCACCTCGGTCATCTCGTTGGGATCGACCGGTCCCGTATGCCTGCCGTCGTCCGCGGTCGGAGCCGTCGCCGCGAAGTCGCGCGCGGCGAGCACCCCGTCGTCGGCGTAGGTGGCGCCGTAGGACGACACGCCACCGATATCACCGGAGAAGCCACCGCCGTAGGGTGCACCGGATCGACGACCCGCGCGTGATTCGTCGTTCAGGCCCGAGGCCAGTTCGCGCATCTTCTCACTCGACAGGGCGACCCGCTGATCCGGGAGCGGTTCACCGAGGAGCATCTCCAGGCTGGAACGCAACGCCAGCACCTGGGCCTTGAGCTCGGAGAGTTCTTCGTTCGACTCGGCGGTGACCTCTTTGCGGATGGTCGTCTCGACATCGAGTTCGTACTGCCGACGCGCGGCGATTTCGCGTTCCAGCTGCAGTTCGTAGACCAACCGGAGGTCACGGCTCTTCGCCTCGGCGCTCTCGGCCTGTCGACGGAACTTCGTCACCAGGATCGCGCCGATGACGGCCGCCCACAACGCCGCGATGACTGCCAGCGAGCCGGTGATCGACAGCCTGTCCGTGAAGACCATCAGGATGCTGGCGATCAATGCGAGCACGATCAAGAGGCCGAGCAACCACTGAGCCGTCGACCGACTCGAGCGGCGCGAGTCGGCGGCACGGCCGTTCGAGGTCGTCATGATCGTGAATTTACCCGCTGTGAGTGCATTCGGACGGCAGGCGGGTGCGGAGTTTCTCCGATAGTCGACATGTTAGGCGACGAGTGCGCGGGGCGTCCGACACTCGCCCCGACCCTCACGGACCGCCGACGGCGGACGGATCGTCGGGTGCTCGGCAGCAGTACTCGAGCCACAGCGCGGCACCGACGAGGACCACCCCGCCGATCAGTCCGACGATCGCGCCCGGCCGGTCGTGGTCGGCAGCGGCCAGATCGTGTTGGCCGAGCAGGAAGGCCAGCAGACCCAGCCACACCCCGACGGCGATGGCGCCGAGGATCGCAGAAGCCTTGGCCAGGGCCAGCACTCGCGCGGCCGTGAGTGGATGGAGCTGTCCCCGCGCGCGACCGACATCCCGCGAATCAACCCGGGAACGGACGACGAAGGCGATGACGATCTCGAGTGCGGCAAGCACATACAGCACCACACCGGCGAGCAACGGCAGCGGCGGGAAATCGGAGTAGTTGTACCGCACCAGGATCCACGCGACGATCGCCGTGACCGCCGCGATGACGGCGAGATCGCGGACCCGGGTGGGACCGAGACCGGTCTCCTCGTCGTCCTGATCCGGCCGGCGCGGATCCGGCGCGGTCACGACTCGACCCCGGTCAGGCGGCCGACCGGACGCACCGCGTCCCGCTCTGCGGCGTCGAGCCCGGCCACGAGATCGGACACCGCGCACGTACCGTCCGGGGTCCAGAGGATGGCATCGGGTTCGATCTCGAGCCACGGGACGAGGACGAAAGCCCGTTGCGCGGCACGGGGATGGGGCAGTGTCAGGTCCGGGTCCCCGGACACGACGACCTGGCCGGACTCGGACACGGTGACGACGTCGACGTCGAGAGTTCGCGGCCCCCAGCGGATCTCGCGCGTCCGTTCGGCCGCCCGCTCGAGTTCGAATCCGCGCTCGAGCCACCCGCGCGCATCATGCGGGCCGTCGACGACGAGCGTGATGTTGCGGAAGTCCTCCTGCTCGACCCCGCCCCACGGCGGCGTCGAATAGACCGCGGACACCGCGACCAGGTCGTCGGCGAAAGCCTCGACGACCGAACGCAGGTGCGCGGTCGGGTCACCGATGTTGGAACCGGCCGAGAGCACCGCGCGGCTCATCGCGTCCCCTTGCGGGAACGTCTGGTCACCACCGCGACGTCGTCGAAGGTCAGTGGGATCGGCGCCGACGGCTTGTGCACGGTCACCTCGCAGGCATCGATGCGCTCGTCGGTCATGATCGACTCCGCGACCTCGGCCCCCACCTTCTCGATGAGGTTGCGCGGTTCGCCCCCGACGATGCCGGCGACCTGCTGCGCGAGCGTGCCGTAGTCGACGGTGTCGGCGAGGTCGTCGGACTCGCCGGCGGCCCGTAGGTCCAGCCAGAGCACGACGTCGATGTAGAAGTCCTGGCCGTCGGCCCGTTCATGGTCGAACACACCGTGATTGCCGCGCACCTTGAGGCCGCGCAGTTCGATCCGGTCAGCCATTCGAGTCTCCTACCGAGGACGAGGTTCGGGAACCGCCGGTGCGCCAGGCCGCCGCGACCGCGACCGCGTCGCGACTGCTCGCGACGTCGTGGACGCGCACCCCCCACGCGCCCGCGGCGGCGGACAGCGCCGAGACCGACGCGGTGGCGACATCACGTCCGGCGGGCGGCCGATCCGCACCGTCGCGACGCAGCAGCGACCCGAGGAAGCGTTTGCGGGAGGCTCCGACCAGCACCGGGAAGCCGAGCCCGGTGATGGTGGGCAATGCGTTGAGCAGGGCCCAGTTGTGCTCGGCGGTCTTGGCGAAGCCCAGCCCCGGATCCAGGATGAGGCGGTCGGCGTCGACGCCGGCCGACACCGCCGCGTCGACCTGGGCCAGCAGTTCCCCACTCACCTCGGCGACCACGTCCCGGTACCCGTCGACGTCTCCACTGCGGTGCGTGAACCGCCGGTCCGTGCTGTCCCCGGCCGGGCGCCAGTGCATCAGGATCCACGGCAATCCCGCGTCCGCGACGACCCGCGCCATGTCGGCGTCGGCACGCCCGCCGGACACGTCATTGACGATCGCGGCGCCGGCCCGGATCGCGGCGGCCGCGACCGGGGCGCGCATCGTGTCGACCGACACGGTCACCCCGCGCGCGGCGAGTTCGCCGATCACCGGGACCACGCGCTCCGCCTCGAGACCGGGGTCGACCCGGACCGCGCCGGGCCGGGTCGATTCGCCACCCACGTCGATGAGGTCGGCACCCTGCTCGATGAGTTCGAGCCCATGCGCGATGGCCGCATCGGCGTCGAGGTAGCGACCGCCGTCGGAGAAGGAGTCGGCGGTGACGTTGAGGACGCCCATCACGAGAGTCCGGTGCACACCGCCGCCGGCGGGGACTGCGTGCGCCTGCGTCACCGGGTGATCAGGTCGAGGGCTTCGCCGCGGGACACCGCACTGGTCTTGAAGATGCCGCGCACCGCCGACGTGGTGGTCGTCGCGCCGGGTTTGCGGATACCGCGCATGGCCATGCACAGGTGCTCGGCCTCGATCACCACGATCACCCCGCGGGGCTCGAGTCTGCGCATCATCGCGTCGGCGATCTGGCTGGTGAGCCGCTCCTGGACCTGCGGACGCTTCGCGTACAGGTCGACCAGGCGCGCCAACTTGGACAGCCCGGTCACCCGGCCCGAGGTGCCGGGGATGTAGCCGACGTGGGCGACACCGTGGAACGACACCAGGTGATGCTCGCAGGTGGAGTACATCGGGATGTCCTTCACCAGCACCAGCTCGTCGTGGTCCTCGTCGAACGTCGTGGCGAGGACCTCATCGGGCTCGGTGTACAAGCCGGCGAACATCTCCCGGTAGGCGTTCGCCACCCGCGTGGGCGTCCGGATCAGACCTTCCCGATCCGGGTCCTCGCCGACGGCGAGCAGCAACTCGCGGACCGCAGCTTCGGCGCGTGCCTGGTCGAAGTCGGACCGGGGTCCCTCGAGTACGGCGTCCCGCCGCTCGCTGATACTCATCCGGCCACTTTACGAACTCGGACGCGAGTCGTCGTCACCGGCGCGATGACCCCAGCCGTTCGTGTCGCCGTTGCGACCCGACCGCGGGTCGGGCTCGGGTGGCCAACCGGGTGCGGACCAATCGCGCGGCGCGCCGTAATCCGGACGCGTGCCGCCCCCGTACGGCCCACCCGACCCGGGTGCCGCCGTCCGGCCGTTGCCCGGGTCCGGATACTGCGGGTTGGGGTAGTTCGGGTTCGGATACTGGGGGTTCGGATATTGGGGATTCGGATAGTGGGGGCCGGGATCGGCCGGCGGATATCCGTGGTCGGGGAACCGCGGTTCCGGATTGCCCTGCGTCGGGGGTGTCGGACCACCCGGCTCGGGATACATCGGCGGGTAGTTCGGCACTTGGCCGGGGACCTGCGGCCCACCGGGATAACCGGCACCCACCGGCTCGGGGATCTTGGCCTGCTCCGGCGGCGGCCACGGCTCACCGCGTTCGATCGCCAGCTCTCCCGGCGTCTTCACCGGCGGTTTGTCACTCGGAGTGCGTTCGCCGAAGTCGTTGAACGCGGTGATCCGCGGACGCTTGTCGACGTCGGCGAAGATCTTCTCGAGGTCCTTGCGGGTCAGCGTCTCCTTCTCGAGGAGCTGCGTCGCGAGCACGTCCAGGGTGTCCCGGTACTCGGTCAGGATGGCCCAAGCCTCGGTGTGCGCGGCCTCGATGAGCCGGCGCACCTCGTCGTCGATCTCGCTCGCGATTTCCGCGGAGTAGTCGGTGTGCGAGCCCATGGACCGGCCGAGGAACGGATCGCCCTGGTCCTGGCCGTAGCGCACTGCACCCAACTTCGAACTCATGCCGTACTCGGTGACCATCGCACGCGCGATCTTCGTCGCCTGGTCGATGTCCGACGACGCGCCGGTCGTCGGCTCGTGGAAGACCAGTTCCTCGGCGGCACGGCCGCCCATCGCCATCACCAGCCGCGCGATCATCTCCGAGCGGGTCATCAGGTCCTTGTCCTGCTCGGGGACGGCGAGCGCGTGGCCGCCGGTGCGCCCGCGCGCCAGGATCGTGACCTTGTAGATCGGGTCGAGATCGGGCATCGCCCAGGCAGCAAGAGTATGGCCGCCCTCGTGATAGGCGACGACCTTGCGCTCGTGTTCGCTGATGATCCGGGACTTGCGGCGCGGACCGCCGATGACCCGGTCGACCGCCTCTTCGAGGGCCTCGGCGGTGATCGTCTGCTTGTTCTCCCGTGCGGTGAGCAGCGCCGCCTCGTTGACGACGTTGGCCAGATCCGCTCCGGACATGCCGGGCGTGCGCTTGGCCAGACCGTCGAGATCGGCGTCGGAGTCGATCGGCTTGCCCTTGGCGTGGACCTTGAGGATGGCCCGGCGACCGGCCATGTCGGGGTTGCCGACCGGGATCTGCCGGTCGAATCGGCCGGGGCGCAGCAGAGCCGGGTCGAGGATGTCGGGGCGGTTGGTGGCCGCGATCAGGATGATGCCCGAGCGGTCGCCGAAACCGTCCATCTCGACGAGGAGCTGGTTGAGCGTCTGCTCACGCTCGTCGTGGCCACCGCCGAGACCCGCGCCGCGCTGCCGGCCGACGGCGTCGATCTCGTCGACGAAGATGATGCACGGACTGTTGTTCTTGGCCTGCTCGAACAGGTCACGCACGCGCGACGCGCCGACGCCGACGAACATCTCGACGAAGTCCGAACCGGAGATCGTGAAGAACGGGACGCCCGCCTCGCCGGCCACCGCGCGGGCCAGTAGCGTCTTGCCGGTTCCGGGAGGGCCGAAGAGCAGCACACCGCGCGGGATCTTGGCGCCCAGCGCCTGGTACCGCGTCGGGTTCTGTAGGAAGTCCTTGATCTCGTAGAGCTCTTCGACGGCCTCGTCGGCGCCCGCGACGTCGGCGAAGGTCGTCTTCGGCATGTCCTTGGTGAGCTGCTTGGCCTTCGACTTGCCGAAGCCCATCACGCCGCCGCGGCCACCGCCCTGCATACGGCTCATCACGAAAAAGAACAGACCGAACAGCAGGATCATCGGCAGCACGAAGATGAGGATCTGCCACAGGACGGACTGCTCGTTGACGTTGGTCGTGTACGGGGCGCCGGTGCCCTGGACGGCCTCGAAGACCTGGTCCCCCGCCTGCGCCGGGTACTTGGCGCTGATCTTGTCGGCGTCGGCGTCGTTGACCTTGATCGGGGTGTTCAGCTCGATGCGCAGCTGCTGCTCGCGGTCGTCGATGCTGATGAACTTGGTGTTCTTGTCGTTGAGTTGCTGCAGTGCGACAGAGGTGTCGACGCCGCGGTACTCCCGACCGGAGTCGCTCATCACGCTCCAGCCCCACAGGGCGAGCAGGATGAGCGCCAGGATGGCGAGGTTGCGGAAGACTGTCTTACGGTTCATGCCAGTTGGTGGGGGTCGTGCGGGCTCACGGGATCGAGTCCCGGTGCCGACGCCGTTCCCATGTCCTTCCCGTCGACGTACACATTGAGGCTACCGGTCAACGATCGCGCTGGTGAAACCGTTCCCTCGCAGGTCGGACACGCGGGCGCCGCGTCATGCGCCGGCGATGGATCAGTGCGTGTACACCGACGGCTTCAGTCGTCCGATGTAGGGAAGGTCGCGGTATCGCTCCGCGTAGTCGAGGCCGTATCCGACGACGAACTCGTTGGGGATGTCGAACCCGACGTCGGCGACCCGGATGGTGGAACGCACGGCGTCCGGCTTGCGCAACAGAGCGCACACCTCCAGGCTGCGTGGCGACCGTGTGGCGAGATTCTTCATGAGCCAGGACAGCGTCAGACCGGAGTCGATGATGTCCTCGACGATCAGGACGTCGCGTCCCTCGATGTCGCGGTCGAGGTCCTTGAGGATGCGGACCACACCCGAGGACGAGGTCGACGACCCGTAACTGGAGACCGCCATGAACTCCATCTGCGACGGGATCGGAAGCGACCGGGCGAAGTCGGTCATGAACATGATCGCGCCCTTGAGGACACCGATGAGAACCAGATCCTCTTCGATGTCGGCGTAGCGCGACGCCACGGACTGGGCGAGTTCGGCGGTGCGCTCCTTGATCTCGTCCTCGGTGATCAGGACAGCGTCGATGTCGGCGGCATACGGATCGGCAAACTGCACGGTCCCAGCTTCGCATGTTTCGGCCGCACCGCGATGAACGGGGGCCGCACCGGGGTCGTCGCCATAGGCCGAAGAAATGACCGACCGTCCACCTGGGGGTTTTCCGAGAAATTCCTGCTCACATCATTGTCGCCCTTTCATATCGATATTTCGCCGAATTGCCGTGCAGATAACGGTCGCATAACAAGTCGCCACACCGGCACCAATCCGAGTGGTTGCGTTTCGGAGTGGATCAAGCGTCTGACATTCTCGAGAACAGAGATCTGAGTAACCAGGCCTCGAAATTCCCCTCCCTTCTCACGCCCTGTCCCCGTGTGGACAAGAAGGAGCGCTCGTGTCCCCCACTTCGCGTTCTCCCCTGCGCAGAAAACGTTTCAGCGCCATCCTGTGCCTGGTCACCGCGGTCGTCACCGTATTCGCCGCGACCGCCGAAGCCGCACCTCAGCGGGCCTCCGCCGCGACCTACGATGCGTCGTGGAATGCCTCGGCGCTCACTCTCACGGTGCACAACGCGTCGGTCAGCACGGCGAACGGAAATCTGACGATCCGGGACACCGCCGGCGCGGAACTCTTTCGCATGCCGCTCATGTATCGCAGCGAGTATCGGCAGTTCCCGATCGACACGCGGACCACGGGAAACAAGGTGACCCTCATTCCGTCCCGTGAGGTCGCACGTTCGACGACACTCAATCCGACCGCGGTCGATCAATTACGCGGGGCGGCCCGACACAATGTCGCGGCGCCGCAAACGCGCCAGGAGCGCGACGACCAGGCGCTCGAACGTTTCCGTTCGCAGCTCGCCGCGGGAACGTCGATCGGGACATTGGTCGGAACGATCGTCGGTGCCATTGTCGGCGGAGTGATCGGGTGCGTCATCGGTCTCGCAGCAGCCGTGGTGGGTTGCCTCGTGGGTGTCGCTCCGGCGGCGGCCATCGGCGGCCTGGTGGGACTCTCCCTGGTCGGTGGCGGCACGCTCATCGGTGCCGGCATCCACTACTTCCAGACGATCAACTCGCCGTTCACCCCGCCGCGTCGCTGATCGCCCGGGTCTTCACGACGGTCCGTCTCACCTCGCGGTGAGGCGGACCGTCAGTGTTTCCCCGGCACGTACGACGACGCGTCGTGCTCCGGGGTCGCCGCCGATGGCCACCTGCGACCGTGCGTTCCCGGTGGTCGCCATCAGATCGTCGACGGCCGAGATGACGCGGTGCGTCGGTTCGGTGGCGCCGACGCCGAGCAGCCAGGCGCGCAGGACACGCGTGCGGACCGCGAGCGGCACGGCGAGCAGCGGCGCAACCGCCAGCCCCTCGTCGCGCCCGGCCTCGGCGAAGACACTTGCCGCCCACTCGTCCAGCGCGTCGTTGTCGGCCCGCAGGCCCTCGGCGGTCCGGCCCAGCGCGTCGACGACTCCGCCGTGCAGGACCTCCTCCAGCAGCGTCAGCACCTCGGTCCGCAGACGGACGCGGGTGAACCGCGGATCGTCGTTGTGCGGATCGCGATGGGGCACGAGACCGAGTTCGGTGCAGGCCGCCAGCGTCTGCTGCCGGCGGACGCCGAGCAACGGCCGGGCCCAGGGGTCGTTCCACGCACGCATGCCGGCGATCGACCGCGCCCCGGAACCCCGGGCCAACCCGAGCAGCACGGTCTCGGCCTGGTCGTCGGCGGTGTGGCCGAGCAGGACGGGACGATCCGCACGGGCCTCGTCGAGCGCCGCATACCTGGCGTCGCGCGCACCGGCCTCGAGGCCGCCACGGCGCCCGACGCGCACCGGTAGCACCCGGACGCGGGCGCCCAGACCCCCTGCCACCTCTCCCGCCGTCGCGGCGACCTGTGCGGAGTCCGGCTGCAGTCCGTGGTCGACGATCAGCGCGGTGACGTCCAGACCGGCGCCGACGGCGGCTGCGGTCAGCGCGAGCGAGTCCGGTCCGCCGGAGAGGCCCACACAGACCTGCGGCCCCGAGAGATGAGCGGCCGCGAACTCCGCGACCGCCCGTCTCACAAGACCCGCTGAATCCATGCCTGCGGGTCGTCGATCTCGCTCGGCAGCGGCATCGTGTCCGGCGAGGTCCACACGACGTTGAACCGCTCCATCCCGACGGCCTCGACCACCACGTCGACGAAGGCCTTGCCGCGGATGTACTGCGCGAGCTTGGCGTCCATCCCGATGAGCGCCCGGATGAGTCGCTGGACCGGGTTCTGGGGAGCGGTGCGTCGTTTGTCGAACGCGGCTCGGATGCTCGCCACCGACGGCACATGCGCCGGACCCACGGCGTCCATGACATGGTCGGCGTGACCCTCGAGCAGCGTGCCCAGGACCATCATGCGTTGGAAGGCGGCGTGCTGCTCCGGGCTCTGCAGCAGTTGCATCGCCCCGATCACACCCTTTTCGCGCGGACCGTCGGAACCCTTGAGCGCCTTGGTCATCCGCGTGACGATCTCGGTGGTCGACTCGCCGGCGTCGGAGGTCAGCACGGCCACGTTGTCCTGCATGTAGTCGCGCAGCCACGGGTTGGCCGAGAACTGCACCCGGTGGGTGACCTCGTGCAGGCACACCCACAGGCGGAAGTCCGACGGGATCACCTTGAACTGACGTTCGACGTTGATGATGTTCGGCGTCACCACCATCAGCACACCCGGTTCGCCGGTCTCCGGGTCGGGCGTGAACGGGTCGTACTGGCCGAGGATCGCGGTGGAGAGGAAGGCGAGCAACCCGCCGGCCTGGAGGCCGCCGAATCGGGCCCCGAGTCCGGGCGATCCCGCATCGATCGACTCGTCGGAGCCGAGCATCGAGCGCATCGACCGGGACGCGGCGTCGATCCACCCGGCCCGGTCGAGGACCCGGGTGGTCGGTACGCGCAGGCCGTCGGCGAGCCCGGTGACCTCACGGACCGGGGCTTCGGCCCGGGTCGCGGCGTCGGCCAGTTCCGCACGGGCCGCCTCGTAGGTGTAGGCCGTGGTCTTGGGACCGGGACGGGCGAGACGTTTCGCGGTTGACGCCGCGAGCGACCAGTCGATCTGCGACCCGATGCCCGGTTGACGGTCGGCGGTCTCGGCGACCTCTGTGGTCCCGGCGTCGGTGACGTCCGACCCGGCGGTTCCTGAAGTGGTCATCGGCACCCGCACTCTCTCAGTTGACCCACCACGGCGTCGAGGGCGGGTCGCGCGTCCGCCGGCGAGGTGCCGCCGGACATCAGGGCGAACGACAGCACGCGGCCGTCGACTGTCTGCACTATGCCGGTCAACGAACTGACCCCGGTGAGTGTTCCGGTCTTGGCGCGCGCCCAGCCCGCGCCCGGGTTGCCGGGGGCGTCGAACCGGTCCGCGAGCGTGCCGGTGCCACCGGCGATCGGCAGCCCGTCGAGCATCGGGCGCAGCGCCGGCCGGCTGGGTCCGCTCGCGGCCGTCATCACGGCGTCGAGCAGTTCCGGCGTGGTGCGGTTGGCGTACGAGATCCCCGACGCGTCGTGCAGGGTGGTACCCGCCCACTGGTCCGGGAACATCGACGACAGCACCTGTTCGATCGCCTCGACGCCGCCGGCGTGCGTCGGCGGCCCGCCCCGGTGCACCGACAGTTCGATGGCAAGCGTCTCCGCGAGCACGTTGTCGCTGTAGCGCAGCATGTCGTTGACCCGGGTGACCAGCGGCGCCGACTGGACCTTCGCGATGACGCGGTCGTTCCCGGATGCGGGTGCGCCGGAACCGGTCACCTCCGTGACGGGACCCTCGACGCCGAGAGCCGCGGCCAGCGCCTCGCCGGCCATGATGCCCGGGGCCGCGGTGCGCGGCGAGTACTCGTCGAGCGGTTCGAGCCGGGCGCCGTCGACCATCAGCGATTCGATCGGCGCGATGTCGCCACCCTGGATGTCCCGGCGGTCCCAGGTGGTGTCCATCGTCGGACCCGAGAACGCGCGCAGGTCGACGGCCACCGACGTCACCGGGATCTCGGTGTCCTCGATCTGCCGCGCCAGGTCGGCGATGCGACCGGGGTCGGTGTAGAAGGTGTCGGTGCCGGCGGGCTGTGCGGACAGGGTCGGGTCACCCGCACCTCGGAGGATGATCTGCCCGTTGCTGCCGGCCACCACCGTCGTGGTCAGTCGCTGATCGTGCGGCACGGCTTCGAGCACGGCAGCCGCGGTCAGGATCTTGGCGTTCGACGCGGGGATCCGCGGACGCTCGGGGTTGCTGGTCCACAGGACGGTGCCGGTCAGCGAGTCGCTGATCATGCCGGTGAGTTCGCCGAGCGCCGGATCCCGCAGTGCCGGCGCGATGGCCCGCGACACACCGCTCGGCGTGGGCTCCGGCGCGGAGGCGACCACCGGGTCGATCCGGGGGTCGACGGCGATCGCGGCGGGCTGCGGGGGAACCCCCGGCGGCAGTTCGGGTTCCCGGTCGAGCCGGAGCGCGATGACCACCGAGGCCGTCGCGACGAGGGCCAGGATCACCACCGCGGTGATCGTCCACCACAGAAGTCTCCGACCGGAACGACCGCCGTTTCGGGTGGATGCGCCCACAAAGCCTCCGGGTCTCTCGCGGTTGACGGTCGATGGAACGGCCCGGACATACGCACAACGAGGGGTACGAACATCGAGGTCGCCGGACCAACAGTATCGTTGGGGCAGCGTGCGGGCGTTTCGGCCCGACGCGGCATCCCCGATCAAGACTGCCAGGAGGAACTGTGGAATTCGATGTGACCATCGAGATCCCCAAAGGTGGCCGCAACAAGTACGAGGTCGACCACGAGACGGGCAAGGTCTACCTCGACCGCTACCTGTACACCTCGATGGGCTACCCGGCCGACTACGGCTACATCGACGGCACCCTCGGTGAGGACGGCGACCCGCTCGACGCGATGGTCCTGCTCCCCGAGTCGGTGTTCCCCGGCATCATCGTGCGCGCACGGGTCGTCGGCATGTACACCATGACCGACGAGGCCGGTGGCGACGACAAGCTGCTCTGCGTCCCCGCCAAGGACGTGCGCTGGGACCACATCAAGGACATCTCCGACGTGTCCGAATACGAGCTGGGACCCATCGCCCACTTCTTCGAGCACTACAAGGACCTCGAGCCGGGCAAGGAGGTCGACCCGGGCGGATGGGTCGGCCGCGACCAGGCCGAGAAGATCGCACAGGAGGCCATCGATCGCCTCGCTGCGCACCCCGACGCGGCCAACGAGCCCTCGCGCGGCTGATCTCTCCCACACACGAGACCGCCGGCACCATCATCCGAGATGGTGTCGGCGGTCTTGTCTGGTCACCAGGTGGCTTCGACTCGGCGCCTCGACCTCCACGCGCTCCTTCGTCGCTTGCTCGGCCCGGCGGCTACGCTCGGTGCCGGCTCAACCAGCAGTGGGTCAGGCCACGCGGTACCGCTGCTCGGCGAGCACCGGCAGGATCTGTTCGCGGATGCGGCGTTCGGTGGCCGCGCCGTCGATCGGGATGAGGATCACGGCGTCGGCGACCTCGGCTGCGTAGATGTCGCGGACCAGCGTGATCAGTCCGTGTGTCGTCCCGATGTAGCGGATGGTCCCCGAGCCCGTCTCCGACGACGCGTTCACCGCCGCAGCAGCGGCCGTGCGCGCCGACGCGGCGTCCGGCGCGACGGCCACCTCCACCTCGAGTGCGACCACGAAATTGGCCTGATCGTGGCTGCCGGCCCGGAGCAGGGAGCGGGCGCGCTGCGCCTCGCGGAGGGTCTCCCGCCGCACGACGATCGGAAACGTCTGTGCGAGATCGTCTCCCGCGAGCGCGATCTGGAATCCCGGACGTCCGATGCTGATCGGGGCCGTCGGGGTGGCAGTCTGTGCGGCGATCACGGTGCCGCGGTCAGCACGTGCGTCGAGTTCGATGGTCATCTATTCACCCCTGGTCGAGTTCGGTCGGTCTGTTCGGTTCGCGCCCGGAATGCATCGAGAATCCGGTCGATGTCGTCGACGGTGGTGCCCGCTCCGAAACTCGCGCGCACCGTGTCGGCCGGCGGTGCGAGGCCGTCGACGGTGTAGCCCGCGACTCCCGCGCGGTCGGTGGAATCGGTGAAGATCCGCAGCGGCGTGAAGCTGCCGATCGCGGCCAGGCCGGCGTCGAGACGTTCGGCGAGGCGGCGTTCATGCAGGCCGATCGTCTCGGGTCCGAGATCGGCGAGCACCCGACACGCCTCGGCGACCGCGATCGCCCCGGGAACGCCGTCGGCGTCCGGCGAGGCATCGACATCGGCGGCGTCGAACCAGTCACGACGACCGATGAGAACGCCGGCGCCATCCGTCCTACGACCTGGTTCACCGAACGCCAGGTAGTCGATGCCGTGGCTGACGACGGAGACGGGCCGGTGCCCGACGAGTTGCGCGGCGTCGACCAGGATGCGGGCCCCGGACCGGTGCGCGAGCGAGGCGAGCCGGCCGATCGGCAGCACCTCGCCGGTGATGTCCGATACCGCGGTCACGACCAGGAACGATGCCGGCGCCGAGGCGAGCTCGGTCTCCAGCGCGACCAAGGTGTCCTCGATGGTCTCGCAGGCCGGGACGAACCGCGCCCGGTCGCGCCCCTGCCGTGGTGCGCACCACCGCAGCAGGTCGGCGCCCTGCCCGATGTCGAGGACGACGACGTCGCCAGGAGTGATGCGCGCCGCGAGGTCGAGGGCAACGGCGGCATCGCGGGTGAAGACGACGGTGTCGTCGACCCGCGCACGGACGAACTGCCGCACCGATTCCCGGGCGGCGTCGAAGCGGACGTCGACTGCGGGCGACAGGCGACCGGCGGGTGCGGACAGGACAGCGGTCACGGCAGGAAACTCCTCAGACAATTCGCGCTTGCCGCGTCCGGTCGGTACGCGGCCGGGTCGTCACCCGGAGCACCCCACCGCGAAGGAGGGTTGCCGACCAGCGAGCCGGGGCTTGTCACTGGCACTCATGACCTACGACCAAGGGTCGTCGATCTCGCGCGGACGTGTCAATTTTCACTCAACGTGATCGGAAGTTAGGGCACACTTACCTGTAGCGTGTCAGGGGTGTCAGCGACTGATGTGTTCGTGTTGTCCCGCCCGCACGGCACCGTGCGGGGCATGGGCGCGGTCCGTGCGTTCACCGACGTCGACGCCGCCTCGGCCGCCCTGCGCGCCGGGACCGTCGACGGTCTGACCGGCGCGATCCCCTTCGACCTCGCCGAGCCCGCCGCGCTGGTGGTGCCCGAAGTCCTGCACGTCGACGCGGCGCCGCTGGCAGGCACACCACCGCTGACGCGCACCCCGGTGTCGACGACCCTGCACCCCACGGCCGACGAGCACCGCGAACGTGTCGCACACGCGGTGAAGCGGATCGTCGCCGGCGACGTCGGCAAGGTCGTACTCGCCCGCAGCGTCGACATCGTGCTCGACGCCGAGGTCGAGCCTCTGCAACTCCTCGACGCACTGGCGGGCGGCAATGCCGGACACAACGCATTCGGTGTCGATCTCGGCGCGGCCACCGGCTCGGGTTCGTGGCTGTTGGGCGCGAGTCCCGAAGTGCTGCTGCGCAAGTCGGGTTCCGTCGTCACCTGCCACCCGTACGCGGGATCGGCGCCGCGGTCACCCGACCCGGTCGTCGACCGCGCCGCTGCCGACGGATTGTTCTCCTCGGCGAAGGATCTCGCCGAGCACGCCTTCGTCGTCGACCACCTGCGAGACCGGCTGGGACACCTCTGCGACGACGTCGACGCGCCGTCGACCCCGCAATTGCAGTCGACCGGGGAGGTCTGGCATCTGGCCACCCCGATCCGCGCGCGGCTTCGGGACCCGGCGACCACTGCGCTCGATCTCGCACTCCTGCTCGGCCCCACCCCGGCGGTCTGCGGCACGCCGAGTGATGTTGCTGCGCAGATCATCCGCGAGGTCGAGGGTGAGCGCGGCTTCTATGCGGGGGCGGTCGGCTGGTGCGACGCCGCCGGCGACGGGGAGTGGATGGTCACCATCCGGTGCCTCGAACTCGAGGCCGATCGTCGCAGCCTCCGGACGTGGGCCGGCGGCGGTATCGTCGAACACTCCGACCCGCAGGGCGAACTCGAGGAGACGGCGTTCAAGCTGCGGACGGTCCTGAACGCGTTGGGCATCGCCGCACTCGACTGAGCGGATCAATTGCGGACGCGCGCGATCTTCGCCCGTTACGCTCGTCGATGATGCCCGACGACCTGATCATCGCCCGAAATCCGGAACAGGGCTCCTCACTGCCCTTTCTGGTCCGGATTCCGCTCGGCAGTGACGGGATCGTCTTGAAGGTGAGGGAGACCTGGCCGCGAACCAGCAAGGTCTATTGTCATCGCGCCGACGAATGGCCGACCACACCGCAGATCGTCGAACGTCTTCCGGTTCGGTCGGTGACGCGGCGCGGGGCGGCGATCGATCTGGTGCTCGACCGCGCTCGCGAGAATCGGTCACAGTTCGTCGTCACGCGGGCTCGCGGACGCGAGATGATCTTCTGGCAGACGCGCAAAACCACCAAGCAGGCGCGTCCAAACGTCACGCTTCCCAAGGCTCGGGCACACGGCCAGGCGCTCGAGATCGTCGTCGACACAGGCGAGAAGTACGCCTACTCCTTCGGTCATCAACAGGCGACCACCACTCGACACCGCCTCGATGCCGGCGATTACGCGATCGTCGAGGACGACCAGGTGGTCGCCGCCGTCGAACGCAAGTCGATCGACGACCTCGGCAACGGTCTCATGAAGGGAACTCTCACCTACCAGTTGGCAGGTCTCGCGGGACTCCGACGCGCCGCGGTGGTCGTCGAAGCCTCATACAGCAAGGTGTTCACGCGCGAATACGTCAGCGGCGCCGCGCTGGCCGAGGCAGTCGCCGAGGCGCAGGTCCGGTTTCCGACCGTGCCGATCGTCTTTTGCGACAACCGCAAACTCGCCGAGGAATGGACCTACCGCTGGCTCGGTGCCGCGCTACACGAATGGCGGCTCACCGTCGGCAGCGAGCCCATCGTGCAGGGCCTGCACGGTCCACCGGCGACACCGTCGGAGATCAGGGCGTGGGCTCGCGCCCAAGGGATCGAGGTGCCCTCCAAGGGACGGATCCCGAGTACGGTGCGAGCGGCCTGGGATCGCCGGAACGACTGAATGGCACCACCCTCCGGGGACTCGGCCCCGCTCACCGAGGCGGATTCGCGCTGTGCCGCAACGGAATACGTCAGCGCTTACCCTCACCCCAGCGCGTGGTCCAGGTCGCCCAACAGGTCGTCGACCCCTTCGAGGCCGACCGACAGCCGCACCACCGAGTCACTCAGACCGATCGCCGCGCGTCCCTCGGGACCCATCGCACGATGAGTGGTGGTCGCCGGATGCGTGATCAGCGACTTCGAATCTCCGAGATTGTTGGAGATGTCGACGATCCGCAGGCCGTTGAGGACCTCGAAGGCGCGCTTCTTGCCGTCGATGCCGTCGTGGTCGTTGAGCTCGAAGGTCACCACCGTGCCGCCGCCGGACATCTGCGACTTCGCCAAGTCGTACTGCGGGTGTGACTGCAGGAAGGGGTATTTGACCCAGCGCACGCGCGGATCGCTCTCGAGGAACTCGGCGATCCGCAGCGCCGACGACACCGAGGCGTCGACGCGCAGACGCATCGTCTCCAGCCCCTTCACGAGGGTCCAGGCGTTGAACGGACTGAGTGCCGGACCGGTGTGTCGCATGAGTTGCTGCACCGGACCGTCGACGTACTCCTTGGTCCCGAGTACCGCGCCACCCATGACGCGCCCCTGGCCGTCGATGTGTTTGGTGCCCGAGTAGACGATGACGTCGGCGCCGAGTTCGAGACCCCGCTGCAGCAGCGGGGTGGCGAAGACGTTGTCCAGCACCACCTGTGCGCCCGCGGCGTGCGCCATCTCGGACACCTTCACGACGTCGACGAGGCTCTGCATCGGGTTCGACGGTGTCTCGAAGAACACCGCGTCGGTGGGCTTGGACAGGGCCCGCTCCCACTGCTCGAGGTCTTCACCGTCGACGAACTCGGTCTCGATCCCCCAGCGCGGGAGGATCTCGTTGCAGACCACGAAGCAGGAACCGAACAGGCTGCGGGCGGCGACGAGACGGTCGCCGGCCTTCAACAGTGCACCGAGCGCGACGAACACCGCGGCCATGCCGCTCGCGGTGGCGAAACACGCCTCCGCGCCCTCGAGCCGGCGCAACCGCTCCTGGAACATCTCGACGGTCGGATTTCCGTAGCGCGAGTAGACGAATCGTTCGTCCTCGCCGGTGAAGGCTCGCTCGGCGGCCTCCGCGGAGTCGTAGACGTAACCGCTCGTGAGATAGAGCGCCTCGGCCGTCTCGTGGAAACCCGAACGCGCCAGCCCGCCGCGAACCGCGATCGTGTCAGCCGAGAGCCCTTCAGGCAGTTCACGACTGACGGGCAGATCAGAACTCACGATTGCCTCCACGGCAGGTTCTCGGCACGCCAGCCCGACGTCCCGCGGTGGTCGTTCTCGTCGAGGGCGCCTTCGAACCCGTCGATCACGTTGTATGCCTTCGCGATACCGTCGGCGGTCGCGGCCTCCGCAGCGCCGATCGACCGGTGCCCCGAACGGCAGATGAAGATGACCTCCTGGTCGTCGGAGACACCGGAATCACGCAGCTGTGCCACGAAGTCGTCGTTGCGACGCCCCTCGGGGAAGGTGGTCCACTCGGCGAAGATCGCGCGCTTGCCCAGGACCTCGAGGTCGGGCACGCCGACGAACGACCACTCCGCCTGCGTGCGACAGTCGACCAGCACCGCATCCGGGTTGTTCTCGAGCTTCTCCCACGCCTCGCGCGGGGTCAGGTCACCGGCATAGCTCATGAGGAACACACCTTCCACTCGCCGTTCTCGCGCACCACGATCGTGTCCACGACGTTCACGTCATCGGGGGTCTTGTCATAGTGCCAATGAACCTTCGCGGTCGCCCGGTCACCGTCGACCACCAGCTCGGTGATCTCCGGGATCTCGATGTGACCGTTGGCGAGCAGCGACTCCCGGTTGTCGGCGAGGAACTGTTCCTCGGAGACGAAGTCGGCCGCCTCGACGTCGGCCGCGCAGGTGTTCGCCCGGTATTCGCCGAAGTTCGGACCGTTGCGCGCGGTGTAGATGTCGTTGATCGCGTACTGGACCTGAGCCGAGTCGCCGGCCCGGTCCTCGGCCGGACGGGTCACATTCGACAGCACGACGCCGAGCACCACGAGTCCCACGACGCCGGCCGCGACGAAGAACGGCCAGGCGTTCTTCCACGACGGGGGCTTCTGGTCGCCCTCACCTGCAGCTTCGGCCATGGCGGGCAGTCTATCGAGCGTCCCGGCGGCGGTTGAGACCGGCGTCGTCGGAGCCCGGACGCACCGGGCAGAGCGCCGAACGACGTCGACATCGAACACGTCCTGCGTAAGGTGGCCCTAAGTTCCGCGGCGAACGACGTCGCCGACCGCAACGACCAGCGAGGACCCGGATGCGCGCTTCCACCCACCGTTCCCTCATCCTTCTCGTCGGGCTGCTCGCGGCAGCCCTGGTGGTGACCTCGTGTTCGCCGCCGGACGAGACGGTCGACTCCGGCACGGCCCAGGTCCCCGCGCCCGAGGCCGGCGCGATCCCGGTCACCGTGCAGCAGGCCTACGCCCCCGCGACCGTCGACCAGGCACCCAAGCGCGTCGCCGCGATGGGCGTGGGTGACGGCGACACCCTCCTCGCACTCGGTGTCACCCCCACCACGATCGCCCCGTTCGCCGACCCCGACCAGGCGTCGGCGCCGTGGAACGCCGAACTCCTGGCGGACTCCGACCCGGTGGTGCTGCCGAACGCGTCCGGCGCGTTCGGCGACGAGATCCCCAAGGCGCTGGCCACCGAGCCCGACCTCATCACCGCCGTCGGCGCCGATCCCACCCGCGACCAGTTCGATCTGCTGAGCAAGACCGCCCCGACGATCCTGCGGCCCGCCCAGTTCCAGCCGTGGCAGGTGCCGTGGGACGCGCAGACCCGCCAGATCGGTACCGCCGTCGGCCTGCCCGAACTCGCCGATCGCAAGGTGACCGAGACCGAGCAGTTCCTCGCGAACGTGCGGGAGCAGAACCCGCAGCTGGCCGGGAAGACGGCGGTCGTGGTCACCGCCAGCCCCACCGGCGGCGTGTCGATCTACGGCCCCGGCGACGGGCGCGGACAGACCCTCACCGGTTACGGACTCACCTTCCCGCCCGCGCTGCAACCTTCGGTGACCAGCGGTTTCTACGGTGACCTGCCGGCCGAGAGCCTGAACCTGCTGGACTCGGCCGACGTCGTCGTCGCCGTCGACTGGCAGGGTTCCAACGACCGGCTCAAGTCCAACGCGGCGTTCAACCGGCTGGCGGTCGCGCAGTCGGGCCGCGTGGTCTATCTGCCCCAGGAGGTCGGCAGCGCGATGTCGGTGCCGACGGTCCTGACGATCCCGTGGGTCGCCGAGCAGGCCGTCGGACCGATCGCCGCGGCCGCCGGCAAGGCGTAGCGGGCCCGAACCCGCCGGACACCGCGCACCCGCCGAGTGAGGGTTACCTCACAGACGGATTTTGGTCGGGGACAGCAAGCGCCTACCGTAGAAGGGATAGGCCTTATCCATACGCGCGGACCTGGGGGTCACCGAGATTTGCTTGTCCTCGCGTGCTGAGCAACGGAAGACACCTACTCCATGAGCGACAACAGCCGCCCGCTGCGGGTTGCGATCGTCGGTGCCGGTCCCGCCGGGATCTACGCCGCCGACGCGTTGATGAAGTCCGACACCGCCAAGGACCGCGGGGTCAGCATCGATCTGTATGAGCGCATGCCTGCTCCGTTCGGTCTGATCCGTTACGGCGTCGCACCCGACCACCCGCGTATCAAGGGCATCATCACCGCCCTGCACAAGGTCCTCGACAAGCCCCAGGTCCGCCTGCTCGGCAACGTCGACTACGGCACCGACATCACCATCGACGAACTACGCGCCCACTACGACGCGGTGATCTTCTCCACCGGCGCCACCGACGACCGCGCCCTCGACATCCCCGGCATCGACCTCGACGGCAGTTACGGCGCCGCCCAGTTCGTCGCCTGGTACGACGGCCACCCCGATTTCCCCCGCACCTGGCCCCTCGAGGCCGAGAAGGTCGCGGTCATCGGCGTTGGCAACGTCGCCCTCGACGTCGCCCGCGTGCTCGCCAAGACCGGCGACGAACTGCTGCCCACCGAGATCCCCGCCAACGTCTACGACGGACTCAAGGCCAACAAGGCCGTCGAGGTCCACGTGTTCGGCCGCCGCGGACCCGCCCAGGCGAAGTTCACCCCGCTCGAACTCAAGGAACTCGACCACTCCCCCAACATCGAGGTCATCGTCAACCCCGAGGACATCGATTACGACGAGGGATCGGCCGTCGCGCGCCGCGGGTCGAAGATCACCGACCAGGTCGCCACGATCATCGAGAACTACGCGATCCGCGAACCCAAGCAGGGCGCGATCCACAAGCTGTTCCTGCACTTCTTCGAAAGCCCCACCGAGATCCTCGGCGCCGACGGCAAGGTCGTCGGTCTGCGCACCGAACGCACCCAGCTCGACGGCACCGGCAACGTCAAGCCCACCGGCAAGACCACCGACTGGGAGGTCGGCGCGGTCTACCGCGCGGTCGGCTACCTCTCGGACAACCTGCCGCAGATCCCGTTCGACTCCCAGGCCGGGGTCATCCCGAACGAGGCCGGACGCGTCTTCGACGAAGGGCAGCAGCTGACCGGTATCTACACCACCGGTTGGGTCAAACGCGGCCCGGTCGGCCTCATCGGCCACACCAAGGGCGACGCCAACGAGACCGTCGACTGCATCCTCAAGGACATGGAAGCCGGCACGCTGCTCGACCCGGCCCACCCCGGTGAGGACGCCATCGTCGAACTCCTCGAGTCCAAGAACATCCCCTTCACCACCTGGGACGGCTGGTACCGCCTCGACGAACACGAACGCGCCCTCGGCGCCGCCGAAGGCCGCGAACGCGTCAAAGTCGTCGAACGCGAGGACATGCTCGCCGCATCGGAGCCGGACAAGGTGTCCCGCCCGTCCGCGTGATCCACCCCGCCGGCTGAGCCCACCCCCGCCGGCTGAGTCCACCCCCGCCGGCTGAGCCCACCCCTTCCGCCGGCTGAGCCTGTCGAAGCCATAAGAGCGGCGGCCGAGTTCTCTCGGTCGCCGCTCTTTCGCATGCGCCCGGCGGGTGCGGGGGCGTCCTCCCCGCACGCCGCCCGGCGCGAATGGCTCAGTTGTGGTGCATTCTCAACTGTCGTCGGATGAGGTCAGCGACCCGGAATCGCCGGCACGCCGGCGACGTCGGTGCCACCGCCGGTCAGGGCGGCTGCTGAAGCGGAGGAGCCCGTACCGAATCGGTCCAACGGGTTGTCGATGCGCCGGACGTTCCACCAAAAACCGGCGTTGTCGGTCAGGTTCTCGGCGTAATCGGAGATCGCGTACCCCGCGATGGAGGACGGGAAGCAGCCGAACCAGGTGGTCTTGATGGTGAGCGACTCGTTCTTCTTCAGCAACGACTTGAACTTCGTCGCGCCGTTGATC
This sequence comes from Gordonia sp. NPDC057258, assembly GCF_042668985.1. Taxonomy (NCBI): domain Bacteria; kingdom Bacillati; phylum Actinomycetota; class Actinomycetes; order Mycobacteriales; family Gordoniaceae; genus Gordonia; species Gordonia sp. NPDC057258. The sequence continues at coordinate 55,945 of NZ_JBHUXZ010000004.1, read as the reverse complement.
TCCTGCAGCGTGACGTTACGGAAATCGCCGTCACGCGCGGTGACGCGCATGAACCGGGTCATGCTCCACGCCTGATTCCACGGCGTGCCAGGGGCTGCGAACTGGCAGTAGACCCCGCCCGTCATCTGGAGGTTGGGAACGGCGGCCTGTGCCGGCGCGGCACCCACCAACGATCCACCGGCGATTCCTGCAGCGACCAGAACCCCTGTGAGAGCCCGTTTCAGCGATTTCATCGATCCTCCTCGTTCGTAGGCGACACTGTGTTTCCCGACGTCGCCGTCGTGGGAGCGGTTCACGCCATCCCACCCGACGACCGGTCTTGCTGCGGTCGGCCCGAGATACCCACCGACACCGGGACTATCGACCCAGCCTGAGCGAAGTGTTACCGCGCGCACAGCGATCCCTCAGGTTTCGTCGGCAATTCGTTATACGAACGACACCGACGACCGAGCTCGACGCCGCGCATGACGAAGCGTCGACGAAGGTTGGTAAGGTTTACCTTCGTGCGCCGATCCCTCCGACTTTTCGGAATCCCGCTGCTCCTGGCGGTCCTCGCAGCGCTGGTCGTCGCGTCGGTTCTCTTCGGCACCCGACCGGTCCCGCTCGACGAGATCTGGCCCAGCTTCACCGCTGGTCTCGAAGAGATCTGGAACGCGCTGATCAACCTACGGATGCCGCAGGTGCCCAAGGATTCCGATGTCGACGGCATCGTGTGGGATCTGCGCGTGCCGCGCACTCTGCTCGGCCTCGCCGCCGGACTCGCGATCGGCGCGGCCGGTGCCATCACCCAGGGCCACACCCGCAACCCGATCGCCGATCCCGGCATGCTCGGCGTCAACGCGGGTGCCGCCTGCGCGGTCGTCGGCGGCATCTACCTGCTGGGCATCACCAGTCCGATCGCGTTCATGTTCTTCGGTCTCGTCGGAGCGATCATCGCCGCCACCGTGGTGTTCGGACTGTCGTCGCTGAGCGGCTCGAGCCCACTGACCCTGGTCCTCGCCGGCACCGGCCTGACCGCGATGCTGACCGCCATCACGTCCGCGATCGTGCTCGTCGACACCAATTCGCTGGACCAGTGGCGCTTCTGGAGCGTCGGCTCCACCGCGGGTCGGGGCATCGACGTGTTCTGGGCGAGCCTGCCGTTCATCACGGTGGGCCTCGTCCTCGCGCTGGCGAGCGGCTTCTTCCTGAACGTCCTGAGCCTGGGCGACGACATGACCAAGGCCCTCGGTTCCCGTGTCGTGCTCATCCGCGCCCTCGGCGTCCTGACCATCACGCTGCTCATCGGCGCGGCGACCGCGGCGTGCGGGCCGATCGTGTTCCTGGGCCTGGTCGTACCGCATATCGCCCGCGCCTTCGTAGGCGCCGACTATCGGTGGATCATCCCGTATTCCGCTCTGCTGGGCGCCATCCTGCTCGTCGGATGCGACATCCTCGGCCGGATCGTCGCCCGTCCGGGCGAAGTGCAGGTCGGCGTCATGCTGGCACTGGTGGGCGCACCCTTCCTCATCGTCATGGTCCGCCGACAGAGATTGGGGACCGTGTGAATCCGCCGACCTCCATCAAGACCGACATCACGTCCGGAACCACGACGAAGGGCCGGATCGCACCGCACCCCGGCGGTTATCGGATCGCCGTCGAACCGCTGTCGATGGTGGTGCGACCACGGATGCTCACCGTCGCGGTCGTGTCCACGGCCGTCACGGTCGTCCTGTTCCTCACGAGCGTCGGTGTCAGCGACTTCCCGCTGACCCCCGTCGACGTCGCCCGCATCCTGCTCGGCGGCGGCACCCGCGTCGAGAACGTGGTGGTCTTCGACGTCGCGCTGCCCCGAGCGCTGGTCGCCCTGCTCGTGGGATTCGGTCTGGGCCTTGCGGGTTCGATTACCCAGCTGATCGCCCAGAATCCCCTGGCCACACCGGACATGCTCGGCATCACCGCCGGCGCGAGCGTGGCGGCGGTGACCGCCATCGCGTTCTCGACCACCAGCTGGGGTGCCTGGCTGGGCGATCTCGGCGTCCCGGCGGCGGCGATGATCGGCGGGTTGCTCACCGCGGTCGCGATGTACGTCCTCGCCTGGCCGGGTCGCAAGGCCAACAGCGGCATCAACCCGTTCCGGCTCGTGCTGATCGGCGTCGGGATGACGTGGTTGCTGCAGGCGCTGACCCAGTTCCTCCTCTCGCGCGCCGACATCCGGGATGTGGCTCGTGCGCAGGTGTGGATCGTCGGGTCGGTGTCCAACGTCGGCTGGTCCAACGTGTGGCCGGTCGCCGCCGGTGTCGTCGCGAGCATCATCGTTGTGGTCGTCCTGGCCCGCCAGATCGGGATGCTCAGCCTCGGACCCGATCTCGCCCGCGGACTCGGAGTCCGGACCGGCGCGGTGTCGACGACGCTGCTCCTGACCGCGGTTCTGGTGAGCGCGCTGAGCGTGTCCGCGGCCGGGCCGATCGCTTTCGTCGCGCTGCTGGCCCCGCAGATCGCGCTGCGGCTGGCCGGTACCGCCGTGCCCACGCCGCTCGTGTCCGGTGTCATCGGTGCGTCGTTGGTACTGGGCGGCGACCTGCTGGTGCGTACGGTTCTGCCGGGCGGCCTCCCGGTCGGCATAGTCACCGCGGCGATCGGCGGCCCGTTCCTGATCTACCTGATGATCGTCATGTCCCGAAAGGCGAGCGTATGACCGCGTCATCCCTCGAATCCCCTGCCACCACCGCCCGATTGCGGGGCGTCGGACTGACCGTCGGCTACGACGAACGGATCGTCATCGACGGCCTCGACATCGACATCCCCGATGGTCAGGTCACGACGATCATCGGTTCCAACGGATGTGGCAAGTCGACACTGTTGCGTTGTCTCGCACGGCTGTTGCCACCCCGGGCCGGTGCGGTCTACCTCGACGGCGACGACATCTCCTCGGTCCGGCCCAAACAGGTCGCCCGCACCCTGGCGATCCTGCCGCAGAATCCCATCGCGCCCGAAGGGCTCACCGTCGCCGATCTGGTGGGGCGGGGACGCCATCCGCACCAGCGCTGGTTCGCGCAGGCCAGCGCGGCCGACGAGGCGGCGGTCGCGCTGGCGATGGAGATGACCGACACCCTCGACCTCGCCGACCGCACCCTCGACGCCCTGTCCGGCGGTCAGCGGCAACGGGTCTGGATCGCACTGACGCTCGCACAGGACACCGATCTCATCCTGCTCGACGAGCCCACCACCTACCTCGACCTCGCACACTCCATCGACGTCCTCGACCTGGTCCGCCGGCTCCGCGACGAGCACGGCAAGACCGTCGTCATGGTGCTGCACGACCTCAATCTGGCCGCGCGCTACAGCGATTCGCTGTTCGTCATGCGCAACGGAGCCATCGTCACCACCGGCTCGCCCACCGAGGTCATCGACGCCGAGACCCTCGACGCGGCGTTCGGCCTCCGGGCGCACGTCATGACCGATCCGATCACCGGTGGCCCGCTCATCGTGCCGCTGGACTCCCGGACCCGCGCTACCCCCACCGCTCCCTGATCCGAAGCGCGGCCCCTGCTCCCTGCTCCCTGCTCCCTGCTCCCTGAGGTGCGAGCGAAGCGAGCCACGAAGGGCTTCGCAACGTGTCTCACCAGGCCCTTCGTGGCTCGTCGACCTCGACGCGCTCCTTCGTCGCGTGCTCGGCCCGGCGGCTCACGCTCCTCGCACCTCAGGGGGCAATGGTTATGTCGTTCTTTCGAATTAGGGACCAGTGAGTGTGTGGCTCTTCCGGATTAGGGAGCACGGGCGGCAGCTCGCAAGCTCGCTCCTCAGGGAGCGGAGGGAGGCTCTTCTCGTCCAGCCGGTTTCGCGAGCATCCGCTCGCGAAGCGAGTCGTAGACCGGCGGCGACCCGGACAGATGGGCGACGAGCACCGCGGCGGCCGTCGCGGCCAGCATGGGGAGGGCGACCGTGGTCGTCGCGGTCATCTCCATCACGACGACCATCCCGGTGAGCGGGGCCCGGACGACCGCGCCGAACAGCGCCGCCATCCCGGCGAGGATCATCGCGCCCCGGAATCCCGACGCACCTGAATCCGGTTGTTGCACAATGATGTCGGCGACCTCGGCGAAGGCGGCACCCCACAGGGCGCCGAGCGCGAGCAGCGGTGCGAACAGGCCACCGGGCGTGCCCGCGGCATAGGAGAGCGGACCCGCGACGAACCGGACGAGGAAGAGCGCGACGAGTGCGGGGAGTACGACACCGCCGTCGACGACCGCCTGGGTGAGGCCGTCCCCGCCGCCCGCGGTACGAGCGTCGAGGGCGAGAAGCGCACCGATCGCCGCGCCGATGAGGGCGGCGCGACCGATCGGCGGCACCCGCGAGAATCGACCGACCCAGCCGAGGGTGCCGAGAACCATTCGGCTGTAGGCGATCCCGATGAGTCCGGAGACGAGACCGAAGACCACGAAGACGGGCAGCACCGTCACCGACGGCACGTCGAGCGAGGGCACGTCGAACTCCGGGCGGTCTCCCAGGATGACCCGTCCGGCGGCGACGGCAGCCACCACGGCGAACACCGTCGGCACCACGAGGCGCAACCGGACCGAGCGGCCGACCTCCTCGAGTGCGAAGAGCGCGCCGCCGATCGGAGCCGTGAACGCCACTGCCAGTCCGGCCCCGCTGAGCGACGTCTGCATCACCCGGACGTCGGCGTCGTCGAGACCGCCGCGCCGGCCGGTTTCCGCACCGACGACCGAACCGATGTGCACCGTCGGGCCTTCCCGGCCCAGCACGAGTCCGGAACCGATCGCGGCGAGCGCGCCGACGAACTTGGCCGGGATGAGGCGCAGGGGCGCCGGTGACGCCTCCCCGCGCTCGACGGCCTCCACGTGTTGGATACCGCTTCCCGCCGCGGTCGGCACCAACCGGACTGCGAGCGCGCCGAGCGCCGCACCGGTCGCGGTGACCGCAATCGGGAACAGCCACCCGGGGACACCGAGTCCCGCCGACCAGTCGAGCATCTCGACCCGCCAGCGGTCCAGGTGGTTCAGGCACCAGCGGAAGGCTCCACCGAGTACGCCGGTCAGCAGACCGGCGATGACCGCCAGCAGACACAACCGCACCAGGCCGCGGTCGGCACGCTGTGGCGAGATCACACGTGGACGCTACCCCGCCGCGGGCATCACGCCGGCTGAATCAACCGCCCCTGCACCACAAGCGAGGCGTTCTGCTTCAGCCGGCGCATCCGGATGCTGACCGAGTACCCGGTGACGCCGCCGATCGCGGCGACCCGGGTGCGCAGATAGTCGTGGAAATGCGCGGTGTCCCGGCAGATCACCGACACCATGAGGTTCCACTCGCCGCTGATCGCCGCCGCGAACGCCACCTCGTCGTGAGCCGCGAGTTCGGTGCCCACCTGATCGAGAGCCGAGGGGGTCACCGTCAACCACAGCGTGGCGCTCAGGTCGAAGCCGAGCCGGTCGGGGAGGATCTCGACGTCGTAGAAGAGCGCACCCCCGCGCTCGAGCGTGCGGAGCCGGCGGCGCACTCGTCCGACCGTCCATCCGCAGATCCGAGCCAGTTCTCGGTGCGCTCGCCGACCGTCCTGGGTCAGCGCGTCGATCAGCACGGCATCGCCGGCCGTCAACCGCGCGCCACCCGCCGGGGCATCCGACGACGGATCGTCCTGCTCGGGGTCCTCCGGCATGTCGTCGACCACAGCAGCCGCAGCGGAAGCGAGGAGGTCGCGGTCCCGGTCAGAGAGGTGGCCACCGAATCCGGTCCACCTCGACGCGGGGTGACCGGGATCGAAGGCGTGCAGGACGAGATCGATGCGGACGTCGGTCACCGAGGCTCGGGCGGGGAACGTCTTGGCGATGGCCTCCTCACCGGCCACGCCGAGCGGCGCCCGGATGAGACAGATGATCTCCGCACCACCGGACGCGACATACGCGAAGGCGACATCACGCCGGCGAGCGAGCGAGGACGCGAGCGGTTCCATCCGGTCCGGACGGCACCGCACCCGCGCCACCCACTCCGACTGGCCGCGGACGGACGGCTTGATGATCCCGACGACCTTCATCACGCCGGCCCGCCGCATCGCCTGGTAGCGGCGCGCCGCGGTCTGCTCCGAGATTCCGGCCACCTCACCCAGCTGGCGGAACGTCGCACGCGGCGACACCTGCAGCGCACGGAGGATCGTGCCGTCGATGTCGTCCATGGTGGAGGAAGTGTATCGCCGCGCGACCCACAGTGCCGTATCGATACCGGCACTCGGGATCTGTGCGTGGTTTCGTAGACGCGGACCAGACAATGAACTCCTGCGCCGTTCGGCGACCCTCATCGACCTGCGAAAGCGAGCGCGTTGACCGCGACCATCTCCCCCGTTCCCACCGGCGTACCGACTCCCCCGGCACGTCGGACGGCCACCGTCGTGATGGCCTGCCTCGGCGTCTTCGTCGCCTACCTGCCCATCACGAGCGTCGCCGTCACCCTGCCGGCGATCGGCACCGCCTTCGGCGCCTCGACCGCCCAGTTGTCCTGGGTACAAGACGCGTTCGTCCTGCCGATGGCCGCATTCATCCTCACCGCCGGGGTGTTCGGCGACGTGCACGGCCGTCGCAAGGTCTATCTGGTGGGGCTCTGCCTCACGGCGTCGGGCGCGTTGGTGGCGCTGTGTGCGCAATCGATCAGCATGGTGTGGATCGGACAGGCGCTCGCCGGAACGGGCGCGGCCGCCCTCCTGCCCACGACCCTGGCACTGATCAGTCACGCGGTCCCCGACTTCCGGGAACGGGGCAAGTTCATCGGCATCTGGGCGTCGGCGCTCATGCTCTCGCTGACCGTCGGGCCGCTGGTCGCGGGTCCGGTCGCCGAGTCCGCCGGCTGGCGATGGATCTACCTGCTGCCGATCCCGATCGCCCTCATCGCGCTGGCGGTGGCCGCGACGATGCTCCCGGAATCCCGCGCACCCCATGCCCGTCGCCTCGACTGGTCCGGCCAGATCTCGGCCGCGATCGCCGTCACGGCACTCGTCTTCGGCGTCATCGAGGCCGGCGTCTACGGCTTCGGCGACCCCCGCGTCGTCGCCGCGCTGCTGGCCGCCGCGGTCGCCGCAGTCGGGTTCGTCGTCATCGAAAAGCGTTCGGCGAGTCCGATGCTCGACCTCGACCTCTTCCGGAGCCGCGCCTTCACCGCCACCACCCTGGTCGCGATGATCGCCTTCCTGGCTCTGATCGGGTTCATCTTCGTGCTGAGCATGTATTTCGGGCTGGTTCAGCAACTGGGCACCGTCGAGGCCGGTTGGCGGCTGGCCCTCATGAACGGCGCCTCGATGCTGGTCGGCGGGCTCGCCGGCAAGATGATGCATCGAATTCACGCCCGGTTCCTGATCGGCGGCGGACTCCTGATGGTCGCCGGCGCCCAGTTCGCGCTGCTGACCCTCGACGCCCACACCTCCTTCGCCGCCATCTCGTGGCGTCTGGTCGTGCTCGGGCTCGGGATGGGACTGGTGATGGCGCCGATGACCGCGACCGCGGTGTCGGCCGTGCCCTACCACCTGTTGGGGATGGCCGCGGCTGGGAACAACGCCTTCCGTCAGGTCGGCGGCGCGCTCGGCCCGGCCGTGCTCGGCGCCCTCCTGACCGCCGGTGCGGTGAACTCGTTGCCGCAGAAGCTGATCGATGCCGGTGTCGCCGAGCCGGTACGTGACCGGGTGATCGGTGCGGTCGACACCGAGGGCCTGGCCGCCGCGAGCGGCCTGAACCTCGGCGCCGACGCCCCGGCCGTGATGAGCGCCGTCGGCGACGCCTTCCTCGACGGAATGCGTCTGTGCCTCACGTTCTCCGGCGTGCTCACCGCGGCCGCTGCGATCCTCGCACTCGTGATGCTGCGCCCCGGGCGGGCCGTCGAGGAGCAGCCGGCGGGCTGACCGCCGGTCGGTCCGTCAGCTCCGGCGGCCCCCGACGAGTGAGGTGACGTAGCGCGCCGGGACGTCGAACCACACCTCGCGCACCGGGGCCTGCTGGAGCACCGAGCCGGGCAGCTCGGTCAAGTAGGTCAGACTCAATGTTCCGCTGAAGTCGGGGTTCACGCGCTCGAGCGCCGGGATCTCGATGACGAGCCCGCCGTCGTCGATGACCGCGCGGACCATCGAACCGCGCGGGGTCGTCCACTCGTGGTCGATGGCACGACCCGCCCGACCGGGCACGCTCGACATCGTCGCGAGGACGCGTCGGGGCGTCAGGACTACAGCACCGGTGAAGGGCCGGACGTTGCCCTGCGCCGATCGACCGGGCACTTGCCCGCTGAATCTCAGTGTCACGGGCACGAATTCGACGATGAGGTAGGCGCCGTCGGAGACGACCTGCGCACGGAGGTCGTCTGGGAGCTTGCCGATGCCGAGCATCCGGCGCAGGGAGGCCACCGCCACACCCTAGATCTCGGGACGCCGCGTCGTCAGGAGAACGCCGCCGCCACGTCCGCGGCGCGCCGGAGCTGATCAGGGTCCGAACTCGTCGGGATGAGTTGCACCTCGTCGGTACCGATGTCGGCAAACCGCCGCAGGACCTCGGCGAGCTCGGCCTCGGTGCCCGCCCACCCGGTGGTGGGTGCGATCGCGTCGACGAACTCCGACGGGATCCAGTTCATGTAGTGATGCAGGTGCCGGGTCACCTGCGCTCGGGGACCGTCGCCCTCACCGATCGCGAACCAGAACGACGTCGCGAGATGCGGTGCCGCCCGACCGGCATCCGCCCATGCCGACCGGGCAACATCGAAGAGCTCGTTCTGCTTGTCGGCATCGAGATCAAGGGTGACTCCGGCGATTCCGTCCGCCCAATCAACCGCGCTACGAATCGTCTTCGGCCCGGTGGTCCCGACATGCAGTACCGGACCGCCCTTCCGGTGCGGCGGCGGACCGACCGGCAGGACCGACTCGGTGAGTTTCTCCCCGGCCCACACCCGTTTCATCGTCTCGGCCCGGTCGGCGAGTTGACGCATCGTCTGCGTGGACGGGTCCGCGCCGACGGCCCGGTAATCCTCGTGCCGCCCGCCGACCCCGAGTGCCACGGTGAGGCGTCCTCCCGACAGCATGTCGCCGGTCGCCAACGACTTGGCGAGCATCACCGGGTCGTGCAGCTGCGGCACGACGACCGTCATCACGAGCGGCACCCGTCGCGTCCACGCCGCCAGCGCGCCGAGGAAGGTCAGGCATTCCGGATTGTCGAACGCGATACGTTCACCCCAGCACAGCGAGCTGAACGGACCGTCGTCGATGGTGGTGGCCCACGAATGGAGCATCTCGGCGTCGAGATCCGGCTCCATCACAGGCATGGTCATCCCGATGCGCACGTGCGTCATTCTGACACGGACGCACGATGCCCCGGGGGTTATTCGCAGATGTCGCGCATCGTCGCGAAAAGCGCAACGATGCGCGACATCTGTTATGTCACAACTGGTTCCATGCCGGGCGGCCCGACGCGGCCCGCCCCACATGCGCCGACCGCACCGGGGAATTCTTGAGTTCACGCAACGCCGTCCGCAGACCCCGTCGCTTCCCGGTCGCCGGGTCGACGCCGAAGTGGTCACTCATGCCCTCGCGGATCGCGAAGCGCAGCTCCGACGCCGTCTCCGGCGCGTCATCCGACGTCGCCTTCAACAACGAGTTCGGCAGTGCCAGCTTCGCGATGGTCCGGAACGACTGGGCATATTGACCCAGGAGGGTCCCCGTCGTGTACGGCAGGTCGTATTTGTCACACAACTCGCGGACACGCACACCGATTTCCTCGTACCTGCTGCTCGGCAGGTCGGGGAACAGGTGGTGTTCGATCTGATGACTGAGGTTCCCGCTCATGAACCGCATCAGCGGTCCGGCCTTGAAGTTGGCCGATCCCAACATCTGACGCAGATACCAGCGCGGTTGGTCCTCGTTCTCGAACTCGTCGACCGTGAACTTCTCGGCTCCGTCGGGGAAGTGACCACAGAAGATCACCATGTACGCCCAGTAGTTCCGGATGATGTTCGAGGTGAAGTTCGCGGTGAGCGTCGTCTTCCAGTTCGGACCCGCCAGAGCCGGGAAGATCAGATAGTCCTTGGCCGCCTGTTTGCCGACCTTGGTGCCGATCACCCGGAGATCCTTGGCCGCCTGACGGTAGGTCTTCTCTTTGTTGCGCAGCTTCTCCGTCTCCAGATGGTGCAGCGCCACACCGTATTCGAAGAACGTGCCGAGCGTCAGGTTGTAGATCGGGTTACCGACGTTCCACCACTCCCAGGGCTGGTCCCGGGTGACGCGCAGGATTCCGTAGCCCACGTCGTCGTCCATCCCGACGACGTTCGTGTACTTGTGATGGACGAAGTTGTGCGAGTGCTTCCACTGCACGCTCGGGCAGGTGGTGTCCCACTCCCACGACGACGAGTGGACCTCCGGATCGTTCATCCAGTCCCACTGGCCGTGCATCACGTTGTGGCCCAGTTCCATGTTCTCGATGATCTTGGCGAGCGAGAGCATCGCGGTCCCGGCAGCCCAGGCGACCTTCTTGTCGCTGAACATCAGGGCGAGCCGGCCACCGGCAGCGAGGCTGCGCTGCAGGGTGATGGCCCGGCGGATGTACTTGGCGTCGGCCTCGCCCCGCGACTCCTCGATGTCACGACGGATGGCGTCCAACTCGGCGCCGAGGGTTTCGACGTCGCTCTCGGTGAGATGTGCGTATTGATCGATGTCGGTGATGGCCATGAAGCCTCCTACAGATCTAGGGTGCATTCACCAGACACGGCGCTGATGCATGTCTGGATTCGTTCTCCTTCGCGACGTTCCTCGCCGGTGCGCAGGTCACGCACGTAACCCCCGGCGAGCGGCACGACGCAGGTCTGGCAGATACCCATCCGGCAGCCGAACGCCATCTGGATTCCCAGGTTCTCCCCTGCTTCGAGAAGTGTTGTGGCGCCGTCGATCTCGGCTTCCTTGTCTGAGATCGCGAACTTCACGGTGCCGCCTTCGCCGCCGTGGTCGGTGCGGGCGATGGCGAACCGCTCGACGTGCAGCCGCTCGCGCAGGCCGCCGTCCTCGTAGTGCGACTCCATCGCGTCGAGCAGCGCGACCGGTCCGCAGGCCCAGCATTCGCGTTCACGCCAGTCCGGCGCCCACTCGTCCATCCGCGAGACGTCGAACTTGCCCATCTCCTTGGTCAGCTGGAGATTCAGATCGTAATCATCGGCCTCGTCGGCGAGCGTCTCCATCTCGTCGAGGAAGATCACGTCGTCGCGGGTGGGCGCGGAGTGGATGTGCACGATGTCGGGTGTCTGACCGTGCGAACTCAGCTGCCGCAGCATCGCCATGACGGGAGTGATCCCGCTGCCCGCGGTCACGAACAGGATCTTGCCCGGAACCGGCTCGGGCAGATGGAAGTCGCCCTTGGGCGACTGCAGCCGGATGATCGTCCCGGGGCTGACGCCGTCGACGAGATGCGACGACAGGAATCCGTCGGGGTTCGCCTTGACCGTGATCGCGATGGTCTTGTCCTCGTTGGCGCCGAACGACGTCAACGAGTACGACCGCCAGTGCCACTTGCCCTCGATCTGCAGACCGATCCCGACGTACTGGCCCGGTTTGTACGACTCGGGGAACCCCCAGCCCGTCCGAATGGTGACGGTGGCGGTGTCGTCGGTCTCCTTGGTCACGTCGAGCACCTTGCCGCGGAGCTCGCGCGCGCTCCACAGCGGATTGATCAGGTGCAGATAGTCGTCGGGCAGCAACGGGGTGGTCGCTCGGGCCACCAGACCCCGGATGATGTTGACCTCCGGTTTCCGGGCCTCGACCCCGGCCGCCGGCCGCTTGCTCCACTTCAACAGGTTCACTCAGACTCCTCCCCTAGAAATCCCCACGGCTGGAGTTACTGACCGGTATTACCCTTCGGTGCACGACTGTACACATCAATCGGTGACCGCGATCACAAGATTTGATACTGGCAGGTCACGACCGGTGCCGCGACCCGTTCGGTCACCAGGTGAAGGCGCCGCCGGTCCAGATGCCCGTCGCGATCAGCGCGAAGAGGAGTTCGATGCCGATCGTCTTCACCGCCGCCTTCAGCGCCGAGAACGCGCCCCGCCACGCGCCGTCGAAGCTGCGCGTGCGAACGAGTTCCGATGCCAGCGCGCCCACGATGAAGCCGAGCAGCAGGCCGATGACGGGGACGACGAAGAAGCCGACGATGCCGACCAGGCCCCCGACCACGATCGTGCGGTTCGGGATCGCGTCCGCGCGCAGCGACCGGCCCGCGATCAGGTACTTGAGCACCTCGCCGACGCCGATGACGACGAGGGCCAGAGCGAATACCGACCAGGCCCAACCACCCACGACGAGGGCCCAGACGAACAGTGCGCCGACGATGAGCAAGGTGCCGGGCAGGATCGGCACGACGATGCCCACCAGGCCCACCAAGATCACCGCTGCGACCAGCAGCTCACCCCAGAACGGCACCCGGACCTCGTCCGATCACTCGCCGGGCTTCGACGACGCACCGGGGCGCGCGTCGGCGGGCCGGTCGTCGGTCTTGACCATCGAGGTCATCGCCGGGGCCTGATCGTGCGGGGCCTTTTCGTGCGGGGCCGGCCGTGGCGGCGGGCCCGACGGACGCGGCGGGGTCCCCGACGGGGGTATCGGCGCGGGCGGTACCGGGCGCGGACCCCCGGCCGGCCGCGGTACGGGTGGCCGGGGCCCGGGCGGCGGTCCCGGACGACCGGGCGGCGGTCCCAGCGGCGCACCCGGTGGTTTCAGTACACCGGGAGGCGGACCCACGGGTCCGCGCGGCGGGCCGACCGGGCCGGGCGGTGGCCCGGGGCGTCGCGGGGGCGCCGGGGGCGGGGTCGGCGGAAGGGTGGCGGCCTTGCGAACGGCCGGGCGGCCCGGCACGGGTGTGACGAGCGACGCGGCGCGGACGGCACGCTCACGCGCGACCGGCACGTCGTCGGCTGTCGCAGTGACCACGCCCATGCGCCGGCGGTGGAAGCTCTCGGGCTTGCCGAACAGTCGGATGTCGGTCTCGGGTACGGCAAGTGCGGCGGCGACGTTCTCGAAACCGATCGCCGGCTCGTCGAGTTGCCCGTAGATGACGGCCGAGGCACCCGGGGACGCGAGCGTGACGTCGACCGGGAGACCGAGGATCGCCCGCGCGTGCATCTCGAACTCCGACAACCGCTGGGTCGCCATCGTGACGAGACCGGTGTCGTGCGGGCGGGGACTGACCTCGGAGAAGTAGACGTCGTCTCCCTTGACGAACAGTTCGACGCCGAAAACGCCGCGCCCGGCCAGCTTTCCGTCACCGAGGGCGGTGGCGATGCGCGCCGCGATCGAGGTCGCCGAGGCGTGCGCGTCGGCGCTCATCTCATGGGGCTGCCAGCTCTCCACGTAGTCGCCGTTGATCTGCCGGTGGCCGATGGGCGCACAGAAGTGGGACGTGAGCCGGCCGGTGGCCGGATTGATCGCACGAACCGTGAGAAGGGTGATCTCGTAATCGAATTCGACGAAGCCCTCGACGATGACGCGACTGCCCTGCACCCGACCGCCGGTGTTCGCGGTCTCCCAGGCCGAGGCCAGCTCCTCGGGGCCCCGCGCAACGGACTGCCCCTTGCCCGACGACGACATGACCGGCTTGATCACACACGGGAACCCGACCTGACGCGCCGCGACAGTGAGGTCCTCGAGAGTGTCGGCGAAGAGATACGGCGACGTCGGCAGCCCGAGTTCCTCGTCGGCGAGACGCCGGATTCCCTCGCGGTTCATCGTGGCGACGACAGCGCTCGCGGTCGGGATGACCTCGGCGATACCGCGTTCGGCGACGTCGACGAGGGCCTCGGTGGCGATCGCCTCGATCTCGGGCACCACGTACGCGGGACGATGCTTGTCGATGACCGCGTGCAGGGCGGCGGGATCGGTCATGTCGATGACCTCGGCATGGTGTGCGACCTGGTGGCCGGGCGCGTCGGCGTAGCGATCGACGGCGACGACCTCGACGCCGAGGCGCTGGAACGCGATCACGACCTCTTTGCCGAGTTCACCTGCCCCGAGGACCATCACCTTGGTCGCGGTCGGACTCAGCGGCGTGCCGATGACGTCCGGCGGCCCGGTCGTCGGCGCCGGCTGGGCTGCGCTGGTCGCACTCTCGCTGTTCGACGTCATCCTCAAATCCTACTTGCCGCCAGCACAGATCCCGGCGCACTCCTCCACCTCGTCGAACACACCAAGGACCGTCGGGTGATCATCCCGTCACCTCGTGCACGAAGCACCACCGCCACACCTCGCCCGGCTCGGCCGAACGCATGACCGGGTGCCCGGTCTCGTGGAAGTGACCGGTCGCGTGTCGTCGCGGGCTCGAATCGCAACAACCGATGTGCCCGCACGTCAGGCACTTCCGCAGATGTGCCCAGTGGGTCTCGCCGATCGCGACACAGTCCTGGCAACTGCGGTCGTCGCCCGATGCCGGCGCCGGGTCGGCGGCCGGCGCGGCGTCGAACGACTCCAGTTCGACGCAGCGCGCCGTGCTCGAGGCGTCGGAACCGGACCCCGCCGGCCCGGACGCGGCCGCGGCCGATGACTTCCGCCGAAAGATCTTCATGCCCGACATTATCCATCGGGCCGGCGCGATTAGAGTCGCTCGAATGGGCGCATCGCTATTGCTGGTCGCGGTCATCGCCGTGGCGATCGCCGCGCTGTGCCGCCGATACGGTTTGTCCTCTCCGCTGGTGCTGGTCACCGCCGGCCTCGCGATCGGATGGATCCCCGAGCTGCCGCCGATGACCCTGGAACCGGAACTCGTCCTCTTCCTCATCCTGCCGCCGCTGCTGTACTCGGCCGCGCAGGAGAGTTCATATCAGGCGTTCCGCGCCAACTGGCGGGCCATCGGCTTCCTGGCGGTCGGCCTGCCGCTGGTGACGACGCTCGTCGTCGGGTACGTCGCATACCTCGTCGTCCCCAACCTCCCGATCGCGGCGGCGCTGGTCCTCGGGGCCGTCGTCGCACCGCCCGATGCGGTGTCGGCGCAGGCGATCGGCCGGCGGCTGGGCTTGCCGCGCCGGATGATGACGCTGCTCGGCGGCGAGAGCCTGCTCAACGACGCGACCGCCCTGACCGCGTTCCGGATCGCGCTCGCCGCGGCGGTGGGGGCCACCGCGACGGTCGGCGAAGGGGTCCTGACGTTCGCGGTGGCCGCCCTCGGCGGCCTGATCGTGGGCCTCCTCGTCGGGGTGGTCGTGTCCTGGGTGCGTGTCTGGCTCACCGACCCGCCGATGGAGACCGCCATCGGCATCATCGTCCCGTTCGCCACGTACTACGCGGCCGAGGAACTGCACGGTTCGGGTGTCATCGCGGTGGTCACCGCCGGTCTCTACCTCGGCCACCGATCGGTGCGCCTGGGCTATGCGACGCGCCTGCAGGACGAGGCGGTGCGCAAGTCGATCGACACCATCCTCGAGTCGTTCGTCTTCTTGCTCATCGGGCTCCAGCTGCCCATGCTCATCGAGGGTGTCGAGAACGAGTCGTGGACGCAGATCGCCATCGACGCCGCGGCGGTCCTGGCAGCGACGATCCTCGTGCGCATCGTCTGGGTCTACCCGGCGACCTATCTGCCCCGACTGCTCTCGCGACGGATCCGCGACCGCGAGCCGCCGCCGAGTCCGGCGTCGGTGTTCGTCGTCTCCTGGGCCGGTATGCGTGGCGTGGTGTCACTGGCCGCCGCGTTCGCCATCCCCGTCTACACCGAGACGAACCAACCGTTCCCCGCCCGCGCCGAGATCCTGTTCCTGACCTTCGTGGTCGTGGTGGGGACGTTGCTGATCCAGGGCACCACCCTGCCCTGGGTCATCCGCTTCCTCGGGGTGAGCGGCGACGAGCGCGCCCAGGATCGGCTGGCGTATGCGGCCGCGCAGGACCGTGCGTCCCGGGAATCCGAACGGCGCCTCGACGATTACGCCACCGAACTGTCCGACGACGATCCGCGCCGGCTCCAGGTGGCGATGCTGCGCAAGTGGATCACCACGCAGCGCAATGTGGCCTGGGAAGAACTCGGCCGGGGTCCCGAGGATCTCGGTGAGAGTCCGACGTCCGCCGGGGCACGACTCCGGACGGAGATCCTGCAGATCCAGCGCGCGGTCTTCATCGCCGAACGCGACGCCGGACGCATCGACGACGAGGTGCTGCGAATCGCGTTGCGCCGGCTCGACTTCGCCGAGGGACAGGGCGACCGGGACGTCTAGTCCCCCATCCGAACGAACCCGGGGAGTTCTGCCCATTCCCACTTCGACAAGCCCTGTCCTACCTTCGCTCTCATGAACACGACCATCACCCGCCTGGCCACTGCCGGCGCTTCCCTCGTTCTCACCGCCGGCGCGCTCGCCGTCGGCACCTCGACCGCGGTTGCCGCGCCCTCGGCACCGTCCTGCGATGCCGGACAACGGACCGTCACCTCCGTCGTCACCGACCGGTCGGCGGCGTCGATCTGTCAGTGGCGCGCCGACGGCACCCTCGAGTACCGGGGTGTCGCGCGTTCGAGTGGGAACACCCTGTGCATCCCGGTGTCCGAGGTGCACGTGCAGGAGAACGGCAGCGGCCGTCACTACTACGTCGCCTACAACAACGGGTACAAGTACTCTGTCTTCGACGGACTGGGCCTGAGCATCGTCGGCCCGGACGGGCGGTTGATCAGCTCCGAAGACGCGATCGGCTGAGCGAGACCCTCACTCGTCGTCGACAAATGCGGCGAACACGGTCGTCTCCTCGGTCCGGCCGCGCAGCGAGGTGGTCTCCTGCTCCTCCCACCGCTCGGCCTCGTCCCGCTGCGCGGCCTTGACCGCCCGTCCGGAGGCCAACGGCCGCCGCGGATCCCGTTTGGCCAGTTCCGACAGGCGGGCACTCTCGTTGACCGGGTCACCGATGACGGTGTACTCGAATCTCTCGATGGCACCGACGTTCCCGGCGACCACGGCCCCGTGGCTGACCCCGACCCCGGCCGACAGGTCGGGCACCTCCTCGGCCAGGCCACGGGCGATGTCGCGAGCGGCGGCAAGAGCGCTGCCGGCGGCGTCGTCGAGGTCGATGGGTGCACCGAAGATGGCGAGCACCGCGTCGCCCTCGAATTTGTTCACCAGGCCGTCGTGTTCCTCGACCGCCCGCACGATGACCGCGAAGAACTTGTTGAGGATCTCGACCACCTCGGTCGGACGGCGCTGTGCGGCAAGTGTCGTCGATCCGATGACGTCGACGAACAGCGTGGCGGCGAGGCGTTCGGTCCCACCGAGTTCCGGGTTCGACGACATGGCCGCCTCAGCGACTTCGTGGCCCACGTGCCGCCCGAACAGGTCCCGTATCCGTTCTCGCTCACGGAGTCCGGCGACCATCGAGTTGAAACCGACCTGCAGGTCGCCGAGTTCGGTGCCGTCGTAGACGACGAGGTCGGCGTTGTCGAGGTCACCGTCGCTCACGCGGTTCATCCCGGCGCGCACGCTGCGGATGGGGCCGGTGACGCTCATGCTCGACAGCAGCGTCAGCAGCAGGCCGGTGAAGAGTGCGGTGACCCCGAGGACCGTGGCCCCGACGAACAGGTCGAGCTTGGAGGTCTCGTCCCGCGCGAGCCCGAAGGCCAGCACCAGCAGGATGCCGATGATCGGGATCGCCGAACCCACCATCCACGAGACGACCGAGCGCGCCTTCACACCGGTGCGTTTGCGTCGACGGTGTCCGGCCGAGATCAGTTCCGCCGCAACGGGACGCAGCGTGAAGTCGATGAACAGATACGAGATCGCCACCACCACGACGCCACTGAGGCTCACCACGAACAGCGTCTTCGGGATCAGCTGCGGGTCGACGATCCCGTACATGATGGTGAGCATCACGGTGGCGATGCCCCACAGGAATCCCTGCACCAGTGACAACCGCCACGGCAGCCGCATCGTCCGACGGGCATCGCGCTTGGTCGGCGCGACGTCGCGGATCGCCCAGCGCAGATCACGGACGCCGACGTAGGTGCCCCATCCGATTCCCACGACGAAGGCTGCGGTGATGTAGACGGGCACCACGATGAAGTTGACCCACCACAGTTCAGCGGTGAAGATGGTCGGCTGCGGGATGCCGACCGCGGTGAGCGCGACCGCGACGATCGCCCCGAACAGGTTGGCCACCACGATCGACGCGGTCAGCAGCGTCTGGATGCGGACCCGCTGTTTGACCGAGCTCTCGCCGACGGAGCCGAGCAGGATGGACCCGTAGTCGCGACTCCCCCGCTTGGCACGCATGGGCACTAGCTAATCACGAGCCGACCGCGATTCCGCGACGAGCTCGCCGAGCGGAGCATCACCCCGCCCCAACCCTGCTCTCTAATCCGAAGAAAGCGACCCCATTGCTCCCTGAGGTGTGAGGAGCGCAAGCAACTGCCAGCCGCCCCACTGGCCCCTGAGGTGCGAGGAGCGCAAGCGACGAGCCACGACGGGCCTGGTGAGACACGTTGCGAGCCCTTCGTGGCTCGCTTCGCTCGCACCTCAGGGAGCATGAAATCAGACGCTCACGGGTGTTCTTTCGTAGACCTCGACGGCCGCCAAGCCGCCGAAACCCCAGGAGCGAAGGGTCAGACGATCTCGCGCCGCACGATCGTCTGGTCCCGTCCCGGACCCACGCCCACGCACGAGATGTGCGCACCCGAGAGCTCCTCGAGCCGCAGGATGTAGTTCTGCGCGTTCTGGGGCAGTTCGTCGAAGGTCTTGCACTGGGAGATGTCCTCCCACCAGCCGGGCATCTCCTCGTAGATCGGCTTCGCGTGGTGGAAGCCGGTCTGGGTCATCGGCATCTCCTCGATGCGCTCACCGTCGACCTCGTAGGCCACGCAGATCGGCACGGTGTCGAGGCTGGAGAGGACGTCGAGCTTGGTGAGGAAGTAGTCGGTGATGCCGTTGACGCGGGTCGCGTAGCGGGCGATCACGGCGTCGAACCAGCCGCAGCGGCGGGCGCGACCGGTGGTGACACCCACCTCGCCGCCGGTCTTGGCGAGGTAGGCGCCCCACTCGTCGAAGAGTTCGGTGGGGAACGGTCCCGAGCCCACGCGGGTGGTGTAGGCCTTCAGGATGCCCAGGACGGTGGTGATCTTGTTGGGTCCGATGCCGGCGCCGACCGCGGCGCCGCCGGCGGTCGGATTCGACGACGTCACATACGGATAGGTGCCGTGGTCGACATCGAGCAGGGTGCCCTGGGAGCCCTCGAGCAGCACCGTCTCGCCGTTCTCCAGGGCCTGGTTGAGCAGCAGCCGGGTGTCGGCGATGCGGTGCTTGAATCCTTCGGCCTGCCCGAGGACCTCGTCGACGACCTGCGCCGGGTCGAGGGCCTTGCGGTTGTAGATCTTGACCAGGATCTGGTTCTTCAGCTCGAGCGCCGCCTCGACCTTCTGGGTGAGGATCTTCTCGTCGAGGACGTCGGCGACGCGCACGCCGACGCGGGCGATCTTGTCCTGGTAGCAGGGGCCGATTCCGCGACCCGTGGTCCCGATCTTCTTGTTGCCCAGGAAGCGCTCGGTGACCTTGTCGATCGCGACGTGGTACGGCATGAGCAGATGCGCGTCGGCGGAGATCAGCAGGCCGGAGGTGTCGACGTCGCGGTCCTCGAGGCCGCCGAGCTCGGTGAGCAGCACGCCGGGGTCGACGACCACGCCGTTGCCGATGACGTTCTGCACGCCGGGCGTCAGGATGCCGGACGGGATGAGGTGCAGCGCGAAGGATTCCCCGGTGGGGAGTACGACGGTGTGCCCGGCGTTGTTGCCACCCTGGTAGCGGACAACCCAGTTGATCCGGCCTCCGAGGAGGTCGGTCGCTTTGCCTTTGCCCTCGTCACCCCACTGGGCTCCGATAAGCACGATCGCGGCCATGTCCGGTACTCCTTTGTGTGGCGCGCTTGGGACCAAACCTGACCAACACTACTGGGTCGGCGCGCTCGATACGCTATCCGCGTGCCGTTTGCCCTTCTGAGCCAGACCAGCCGCGCCGACGACAAGAAGGCCGTCCGCGCCGCGGTCGCCGACGCCCTCACCGATCCCGACGTCACCCGACTCGTCGTCGAGCCGCGTGTCGCGGAGCGCTTCGCACCGACCGTGGCGCACGAGAACGACATCTTCCTGTCCCAGGTGCTGGCCGCATTGATGGTCACCGAACGACTCGACGTCGAGATCGCATACGTCTCCGCCGAGGCCACGCCCGCGACGCGTCGCTACCGGTTGCCGCACGGGCCGGCGGCGCGCGAGCTCGCCGAACACGGCACCGCGGTCGCGGTGCCGCTCATCCGCGACGACGCCGCGACCGTCATGGTCGGCAGCGCGCGTCACCTGGGCGCCGAGGGCGCGAAGCTGCACGGTGAGACCTACGTCGACAACGAGCGACTTTTCGACGGCGAGGTGCGTTCGATCCTCATCGAACCGACCGTGACCGCACCCGGCCTCCGCGCGCAGGTGGAGCGGATGTTGTTGCCGGGCAGGTGGTTCACCGGGCGCGCGTGCCAGACGGGAGGCACCAACGTCGTCGTCGAGCGCGAGGGCGTCGTGAACCCGCGCGTGCTCAAGCGGTCGACGTTCTACCGCCACGTCACCGATCTCCTGCTGGTGCGCCCCTGATCCGCGACTCAGCCGACCGGCCACGCCTGCGGGCCCGTCGTGAGGTGGAGATCGTCGCGCCGGATGAGCGTCGTGGCCACGACACTGATGACCGCGGTCAGCACGAGGTAGCCGGCGGCGAGCCACGGTGACCCACCGGCCGCCCCGATCAGCGCGGTGAGGATCAGCGGCGTCAGACCCGAGGCGTAGATGCCGGAGAACTGGTAGACGACCGACAGGCCGGTGTAGCGCACCGGGGTCGGGTACAGGCTCGCGAACAAGGTGCCCTGCGCGCCGTAGAAGAGTGCGTGGATCACCCCGAAGACGATCACCAGTCCCACGGCGAACCACAGCAGGTTCGAGGTCCCGAACAGCGCGAAGACCGGATAGACGGCCACGCCGTAGGCGGTGATCCCGATCAGGTAGATCGTCTTGGCGCCGTACCTGTCGGTGAGCAGTCCGGAGAACGGGAGCAGGGCCGCCATCACGAGCGAGGCGATGGTCACGGCGACCAGCACCGGGACCTTCTCCATGTCCAGTTCGGTGGTCGCGTAGGCGATCGCGAAGACGCCCCAGGTGTTGAAGGCCGACCCCTCACCCCACCGGGCGAGGAGGCCGAGGACGGTGTTGCGCGTGTTCGGCGGGACCACGACGTCGCGCAGTGGTGCCGTGGACTTCTTGGCGAGCTCGGCCACTTCGGCGAACGCCGGCGTCTCGTCGACCTTCAACCGCACGACGAACCCGATGACCACCAGGACGATGCTCACCAGGAACGCGATGCGCCAGCCGTAGGTCAGGAACGCCTGCTCGTCGAGGGCCACCTGCAGCAGCGCGAACACTCCGGTGCCCAAGGCGAGTCCGAGGGCAAGGCCGATCTGCGGGATGCTCCCGAACAGACCGCGCTTGCCGTCCGGGCTGTGCTCGACCGACAGCAGCACCGCACCTGCCCACTCCCCGCCCAGCGCGAAACCCTGCGCGATGCGCAGGAGAAGCAGGAGGATCGGGGCGAGCACACCGACCGTCTCGGCGGTGGGCAGCACACCCATCAGGGCGGTCGCGACGCCCATCATCACCATGGTGATCGCGAGCGTGCGCTTGCGGCCGATGCGATCACCGATGTGCCCGAAGACGACTCCGCCGATCGGGCGCACGACGAAGCCCACCGCGAACGTCGCGAAGGACAGCAGGGTGCCGACGAACGAACTCTGGTCGGGGAAGAACAACTGGTTGAACACGAGGCTCGCCGCGGTCGCGTAGAGGAAGAAGTCGTACCACTCGACCGTGGTGCCGAGAAGGCTTGCGGCGATCAGCGTGAACGAAAAGTTGCGGTCGGCGTCCGCACCTCGCCGTCGCCACGGGAGGGGCGGTCGGACCTCAGCGGCCCGCGGCGAAGTAGTCGTCGAGTGTCACCATGCGCAGCTTGCGATTTCGGATGATCTCGACGAGTTCCGGATACACCTTGGTCACCGGTTCGTGATTGGCGTGGCCGATCACGATGCTCTGCGGACGGAAGTACTTGCGCGCGCAACGGATGAGGTACTTCTCGGTGATCAGGCCGGAGTCGGACAACGAGCCGTACCAGAGGGTCGGCACCGTGTAGCCCAGGTCGGCGGCCACCGCGTCGACGCCTGCGTCGTGGTAGCCGAACGGCGGGCGATAGTACGGCGTGCCGTCGACACCGAACTGGTTGCTCAGGAACCGTTTGGTCCGCCGCAGTTCGTCGGCCACCGCGCGCGAGGACAGCTCGGTGAGCGCGGGATGACTCCACGTGTGGTTGCCCAGCTGGATCTGGCCGGACTCGACGAGCGGCCGCAGGGTGCTGCGGTGGTCGGTCCAGCCGTCGAACGAGCCGGTGACGAAGAAGGTGAACCGGGCGCCGGTGTCCCGGGCGAACTTCACATAGGCGCCGATCACCTCCGAGTTCGCGCCGTCGTCGACCGTGAGCGCGAGACACCGGCCGGGACCGGGGAGTGCGGTGATGGCCCCGTCGGGCAGCGGTCGGCGGGTTCCGACCGCCGGCGGCAACAGTCCCGACGACGGGACGGGCGTCGTACCGGTCGGCCGCGGGGTGGACGGCTCGGCCGGGTCGATCTCGGCCGCCGGGACCGGCGTCGCGCAGCCCACAAGGGCGCTCGAGGTCAGAGCCCCCACGGTGCCGGCGGCGAGCGCCGCGAGAAAATCGCGTCGTTCCATTCGCCGCAATGTAGGGCATAACCGACATTCACGGCGCCACGACGCACGGTCACCAGGTCATCTCGTCACGACATCGCCGCTGGTGGTCGTCGGGATCGATCTGCACCGTCGCATGCTCGAGGCCGTGACGGGCCAGGACGGCCTGCGCGGCGGGCAACACCTCACCGTTGGGCCGACTGCTGCCGAGGTGGACGGTGGCCACGTCCATCCCGGTCGTGAGCGTCCAGACATGGAGGTCGTGCACGTCGTCGACGACGGGGATGTCGGCCAGGTCGGCCCGCAGCGCCTCGACGTCGACGTGGGCCGGCGCCTGCTGGTTGAGGATCCGCAGCGCGTCGAGCGCGAGCCGCACTGCCCGCGGGACCACCCACAGCGCGATCAGCACCGCGACGACGATGTCGGCGTACCCCCAACCGGTCGTCATGGCGACGACGCCGGCGATCAGCACGCCGACGCTGCCCACGGCGTCGGCCAACACCTCCAGGTAGGCGCCGCGAACCGCGATCGACTCCTTGGCGTCCGCCCGCAACAGCAGCATGACCCCGAGATTCACCAGCAGGCCGATCAAGGCCACCACGATCAAAGTGAGGCCCGGGACCTGCGGGTCGCTACCGATACGCTCGACCGCCTCGTACAACACGAAGACCGCGACGCCCATCAGCAGGACGGCGTTGGCGACGGCGGTGAACACCTCGGCGCGATGCCATCCGAAACTTCGGGTGTCGGTGATCCGCCCGTGCCGGCCGAGCAACAGCGCGATCAGACCCATGACGAGTGCGACGACATCGGTCAGCATGTGCCCGGCGTCGGCGATCAGCGCGAGCGAGTTCACCACAATGCCGGTCACGAGCTCGACGACGAAGTAGCCGCCGATCAGCCCGACCGCCAGCACCATCGGCCAGAGCCGACGCTGTCCCGCCGCCGCGGCGGGAGCGTGCGAGTGCGAATGTGAGTGCCCCATGATACCGGTCAATATATGCAGAACTTCGCATATGTGGCAACAGCCGGGTCAGCTCCGCAGGGTCGCCAGCGCGGAGGATCGGCGGAGCCCCGCGGTCATCAGCAGGTCGACGAGCAACGACCGGATCTCGGCCAGCAGGGCGGCCTCCGACAGTTCGCTGTTGGTCACCAGATCGGCACGCGCCTTGCGCACGATGCTGCGGATCACCCGCGCGGCATCGGCCTGATCGGGTTCGTCGCCGGGGTCGGCCATCATCATCGCGCGTAACACCTCGAACGCCCCGGCGAGATCGTCGATGATCTCGATCAGCTCCGGCTGCACCGCGACACCCCGCTGGGTGAGGCCGAGGGAACGCCGGGCGATGATCCGGAAGTTGCGGACCGCGTTGTCGATGGGGTCGGCCGTTGCCGAGATCCGGTCCAGCCGCATCCTCGATCCCCAGTACAGGGGCGAGATGCGGGTGACCTCGCGGCCGCCGGTCATGTCCGATCGCATCTTGTTGATCTCGGCCTGCGTCCCGCGACCTGCTTCGAGGGCGGCGGCGATCAGTTCTTCGTCGCGTTCGCGGAGTCCGGTGGCCAGCTGGCGAGCGGCATCGCGGACCGTCGCCAGGACGCCCGCCGCGTCGCGTCGCGCTCGGCTGGCCGGGTTCACCGGCAGCAACGCACCCACGAGGATGCCCACCAGCCCGCCGATGAGGGCGTCGATCGCGCGATGGAAACCCGCCACCCCACCGGGCGGGAGGAGCGTCGCGACCAGCGCGGCCGACGAGGCGGCCTGCATGGGGACGAGCGGACCGTCGTCGAGGAAGACCGCCACCAACATCGCCAGCGCGACGACGACCATGATCTGCCAGGCGCCTTCGCCGACGAGACTGATGAAGAGGTCGCCGACGAGGATGCCGATCGCGACGCCGCCCACGAGTTCGGCGGCCCGGCGCCAACGCTGTCCCAGGGAGAGCCCGAGCGAGATCACCGCGGCGATCGGCGCGAAGAACGGATCGGGATGATCGAAGATCTCCACCGCGATCCACCACGACGCCCCCGCCGCCAGCGCGCACTGGACGATCGGGACCAGCGACACGCGCAGCCGGCGCAGGCGGCTCTTCAGCGGCGCGGGCATCGCATTGAACACCCGGCGCGGGTACGACGGGTTCGCGGCACTCGGAGCCATCAGGCGGACGTCATCCGCAGGTGACCGATCGACTCGGTGCGATCACACGAGGCCGAGTTCGGCGGTCGCGCGCGGGTCGCTGTCGTTGAGCAGGTCGAGGCAGCGCAGGTGCTCGTCCTCCTCGCCGATCAATTCGGCGGCCCGGGCCAATGCCCCGACGCAGCGGAGGAAGCCGCGGTTGGGTTCGTGACTCCACGGCACCGGCCCGAAACCCTTCCAACCGTGGCGTCGGAGCTGGTCGAGGCCGCGGTGGTAACCGGTCCGGGCGTAGGCATAGGCCGCGATGACCGCGGCGGTGTCGATGTCGTCGCCGGCGGAGGCCGTCTTCGACGACTCTAGAGCCGCCTCGGCCAGGTAGGCCCAGGCGATCGAGGCGGTCGGGTGTGCAGCTGCGACCGCGGCCGGCGCGGCGCCGTTGAGCAGGTCCGATTCGGCGTCGTCGTCCCCGGTGAGCAGAACGGGTTGCGGGCCGAGTAGATCTCCGAAAGACGTCATGTCCTCTATTCAAGCACCGCCTGCGGACTCCGACGCCGTTCGCTCGCGGCGGCCGGCGCCCATTCGATCAAATGCCCTAGTGCTGGACCGCCGGGCCGTTCGCTAGGGTGAATGGCGCAATCGGTCCTGCTGCCCGCCGCTGAACGGCGACGCCGGGCGGCCGGGCCGTAGTCGTGCACGGGCGAGATGCGGGGTGATTCAGTCGATGGCGCGATCCGACAGGCCGAGAGCCGCTGTCACCAAGGCACTGTCGACGCTCAAGCAGGTGCGGGACGAGCGCCGGGCTCGTCAGACGGACACGCGGCCGACCCCCGATACTGTTCCGACCGGCACCGACGCCGCTCCACCCAGCACCAGCAGAGAGGGTCACGAGCCACCCGTGGACGATCCCACCGAGAACGAGACCGCCGACGACACGGCCGCCCCGACCGAGGCGACCCCGGCGGAGTCCACGACAGACGCGTCCACGTCCGAGGAGACCACCACGCGCAAAGCAGCGACCGACAAGGACGCGACGGACAAGGATGCGAAGCAGCCCGCGGCACCCACCCCGAGAGGTGGGCGTGGGATCGACGGCGCCACCCAGATCATCAACCGCGACAACCTCCCGTCCGCCGAAGACCTCGAAGACCTGGACGACATCGACCCGCTCAGCGAGGCGCCCGACACCGCGGAGACCGAAACGACCGAGCC
The DNA here is from genome assembly GCF_042668985.1 of Gordonia sp. NPDC057258. Taxonomy (NCBI): domain Bacteria; kingdom Bacillati; phylum Actinomycetota; class Actinomycetes; order Mycobacteriales; family Gordoniaceae; genus Gordonia; species Gordonia sp. NPDC057258. Next base: position 29,863 of record NZ_JBHUXZ010000004.1, on the reverse strand, counting down.
CGACGACGCCGAGGCCGCCCCGCCGGCACCGGCCCGGCTCGGCCCGAGCGACTCCGCGACCACCGTCATCCGTCGCTCGGACCTCCCGGACGCCGCCGAGCTCGAGGACCTCGACGACATCGACCCGACGGCCCCGGAGCCCGAGGCAGCGTCCGCCGGAGAAGAGAGCGCCGACTCCAGGACCGAGGGCTCCGACGCCGAGACCGCGTCCACCGAGTCCGGGTCCGCGCCCGAATCCGAGTCGGACCAGGACACCGGTGCGGCCGTCGAACCGGCGCTCGCCGACGACGACACGGACCCGTCCACGGGCACCGCGGTCAGCGCCGGTGTGGCCGCGGCGGGCGCTGCGGCCGTGGCAGCCGGAACGACTCGTGACGCCGACGACGAGTCCGAGTCCGAGTCCGTGGACACCGACGTGGCTCCAGACGAGGCAGCGACGGACGAGGCCACAGCAGACGACGCAGAGGCTCACCAGGACCCCGTCGCCGAGTCGGACGCCGACGACGAGCCGGCCGAAGCCGAGGGCGCAGAGGCAGAGGGCGCAGAGGCCGACGGCGTCGAGACCGAACCAGCACCGGGGGAGCCGGTCGCGGAACAGCCTGTCCAGGATGAGACCCCCGCGGACGCGGCGACAGCAGACGCCTCGACAGCAGACGACTCGGCCGTGACGGAGGTCGACTCGCCGACCGAGACCGACGCTGCCGCCGACGTTGACTCCGACGCCGACTCCCCCACCGAGGCGATCGCCGTCCCGACCGGCGAGAACACCGACGCCACCGAGCCGGACAACGCCGACACCGAGGACGAGGACGACTCCGGTTCGGACGCGGCGACGGCCGTCATCCCGGCGGCAGTAGCGGCATCCGCCGCCGCCAAAGCCCGGACCGAGCCCGACGCGCCGGCCGACGACGACGCGCGGACGACCCCGGAGCCGGCCGTGGCCGCGTCGACCGCCGGATGGACGACCACCGACCGCGAGCCCCAGGTCATCCCGGGCAGTGACCCCAAGGCACCGCGCAAGAAGCGCGGCAAGGGTCTGCTGATCGCCGCGGCGGCGATCGTGGTGGCCATCGTGGCCGTCGTCGGCGGTATCTTCGCCTACAGCAGCCTGCAGGCGCCGGCGCCCGCGGACGAAGCCGCGACCGTGGCCATGGACTACACCACCGCGCTCTACGAGGGCGACCTCGAGACCCTGCGATCGGTCACCTGCGGTGAACTCAATGCGTTCTACACCGACTTCGACGACGCCGCGTACGAGCGGACCTACGAGGCCCAGCGGTCTCGCAACGAGCTCGTACAGACGCAGTCGATCAACGCGGTCCGGGTTGTCGAGGGCGGCAATCAGGCTGTCGTCGAGGTCGTCGCGGTGCACACCAACGCCCCGGACCAGCCCGAAACCGTCACGCTGAACCTGCAGCGCGACGGCGACGACTGGAAGGTGTGCAACCCCACGTGACGAGCGGACACCGGCCGGGCCCGCCGCCCGGACCGGGTGGCCGCTCCGCGCCGGGTTTCTACACCCCGCCGTCCCGTCCGGTGGCACCCGCCGCATCGACGCCGCGGCCGCGTCCCGCCGCGGACAACCGTCTCGTAGGGCAGAGCCGGGTACCGAGCAATCGAATCCGGCCCTACGCGGTCGAACAGCCGCGGCGAGCGCGGTCGCGTGTCGACCCGGCCGTCGTGATCGCGGCGCTCGTGATGGTCGCACTCGCGGCTGCGGTGGTCATCGGTCTCGCCATCACCTGAGCCGTCCACCGAAGCCGTTCGAGAAGCGGTTTCGCTCATCCGCGGCCGGGTAACCGGGCGGCGACCACGAGTGTCGAGAACCCCGGCACGGCGGCCTTTTCCGCCGGATCTGCGTGGTCGTGGACCCTAAGTCCGGAGCGACGACATGCCTCTTTCACTGGCCGAACAGACCGAGAAGGAACTGGGCGGGATCAAGAGCGTGCTCTGCCGCCAGAAGCGAGATCACGTCGAACTCGACCGGCTCATCGCCGAGGCCGAGAAGTCGAGCGGTCCGGCGCGCGAGGCCGTGCTGAACGATCTGACCCGCCTGGTCTTCCCGCACGCCTTCGCCGAGGAGGCCGTGTTGTGGCCTCTCATCCGACGCCGACTACCGGACGGCGAGCAGCTGACGCTCGAGGTCGAAAAGGAACATCAGGCGATCGACGAGCTGTTCACGTCCCTGGAGAAAGTCGACGTCGACAGCGCCGATCACCGCGAGCTGTTCACCGAGATCGTCCGGCTGCTCCGCGAGGACGTCCGGGATGAGGAGGACGTGCTCCTCCCCCGGCTGCAGGAGGTCAGCACCACGGCCGAACTGATCCGGTGGGGCACCTACTGGCAGGCGGTGCGGTCGACCGCGCCGACCCGTCCGCATCCCGTGGTGGCGCGTCGGCCACCGGGCAACGTTCTCGCCGCAGCGCCGCTCACCGTGCTGGACCGCATTCGCGACCGGCTCGACGCGCTGGCGCGCGGTGGCGGAAGGGGAGCACGACCGGCCCGCTCGGCGAGCGCCGCGGTCGCAGCGGTGGCCGGGGCGGTCGAACACGTGCCGCCGCTGACGAGGGGTGAGCGCCGTGCCACCCGGACACCGCGAACCGGCAGTGGCCGCCTCTGAGCAACAGCGCGCCGAGGTCCGAAAACAGTTCTGCCCGCACCCTTTTCAGGGCGCGGGCAGAGTGCTGTGCGTCTGTCAGGCGGTCAGGGACTTGCCGTTGGACTTGAGGTCGTTGCACGCCTCGACGACGCGCTCGCTCATGTTGGTCTCGGCCTTCTTGGACCAGCTGCGCGGGTCGTAGACCTTCTTGTTGCCGACGTCGCCGTCGACCTTCAGCACACCGTCGTAGTTGCTGAACATGTGGCCGGCGACCGGGCGGCTGTAGGCGTACTGCGTGTCGGTGTCCACGTTCATCTTCACGACGCCGTAGCTCAGAGCCTCGTCGATCTCGCTCTTCAGCGAGCCCGAACCGCCGTGGAACACGAAGTCGAACGGCTTGGCGGCGTCGCCGAGGCCGAGCTTCTTGGCGGCGACCTCCTGGCCGGTGTTGAGGACGTCGGGACGCAGCTTGACGTTGCCCGGCTTGTAGACGCCGTGCACGTTGCCGAAGGTTGCCGCGAGCAGGTAGCGGTTGCCGGAGTCGCTGGCACCGAGCGCCTCGATCGTCTTCTCGAAGTCCTCGGGGGTGGTGAACAACTTGTCGTTGATCTCGTTCTCGACGCCGTCTTCCTCGCCGCCGACCACGCCGATCTCGATCTCCAGGATGATGTTGGCCGCTCCCGCCTTGGCCAGCAGTTCTTTGGCGATCTCCAGGTTCTCGTCGAGCGGTACGGCGCTGCCGTCCCACATGTGCGACTGGAAAAGCGGGTTGCGACCGGCGTCGACGCGCTCCTGTGAGATCTGCAGCAGCGGCCGGACGTAGGTGTCGAGCTTGTCCTTGGGGCAGTGATCGGTGTGCAGACCGATCAGGACGTCGTATTTGGCCGCGACGACGTGCGCGAACTCGGCGAGGGCGACCGCTCCGGTCACCATGTCCTTGACACCCTGGCCGGACCCGAACTCGGCGCCACCGGTCGAGAACTGGATGATCCCGTCACTGCCGGCATCGGCGAAACCCTTGATCGCGGCGTTGATCGTCGACGACGAGGTGCAGTTGATCGCGGGGAATGCGTAACCGCCCTTCTTCGCCTTGTCGAACATCTCGGCGTACTGCTCCGGGGTTGCAATGGGCATCGACGAATCCTCCAGGGTGTTGATGTGCTCTGGTGTTCGGGTTCTCTCGCCGTCGACTGATGTTTCGGTGGCGAGCAGCCGGACTTCCCGCGGCCGGACTTCTCCCAGTATGGCAGGTGCCACATCGCCCGGCGCGGGCACCATTCGTGCCCGGACCTGCTGGAAAACGGCGGTGGCGGACCCGTGAGATTCTGTCCTCGACGGACGCGCAGGTACTCTGGCTCCCCGTGATCGACTCCGCGCTTGCCACCACGACCACCAACCTGGCGCTGCTACCGGGATTCCTGGATCCGGTGAACCTGCTGAATTCGTTCGGCACGTGGATGCTGGCCGGTCTGCTGCTGGTCGTGTTCATCGAGTCGGGTCTGCTCTTCCCGCTGCTCCCCGGCGACTCGCTGCTCTTCACCGCGGGCCTCATCGTCGCGGCGAAGTCGGCGGAGATCGAGCCCTTCGCCCCGCTGTGGGTGCTGCTCGTCCTGATCCCCATCGCGGCGTTCCTGGGCGACCAGGTCGGCTACTGGATCGGTAAGAAGGCGGGGTACTCGCTGTTCCGGCCGGACGCGAAGATCCTGAAGCAGGTCTACATAGAGGAAGCGCACGAGTTCTTCGAGAAGCACGGCCCGGTGACGATCATCCTCGCGCGTTTCGTCCCGATCGTGCGCACCTATGCGCCGCTCGTCGCCGGCGCCGCGAAGATGCGGTACCCGATCTTCCTCACGTACAACATCGTCGGTGCGATCGCCTGGGGTGCGGGTGTCACCCTGCTCGGCTACTTCCTGGGCCAGATCGAGTTCATCCGCGACAACATCGACTACATCTTCCTGTTCATCGTCTTCATCTCGGTGCTGCCGATCATCTCCGAGATCGTCAAGCGCATCCTGCGCTCGGGGAAGAAGGTCGTCGAGGAGGAGCCCCTCCCCGCCTCCGACGAGGCCAACAACTCCGCCCCTCCCGCCAACTGAGTCCCGTCACCATGCCTACCCCCGCTGGTTGAGCCGGCCCCGAGCGAAGCGAGGCGCCGAGTCGAAGCCACCCGCGCCCGTCACCACGCGGCGTCGAGGTCCGCGTGCTGACGGACCCACGCGTGCATGGCGATCCCGGCCGCGACGCCCGCGTTGATACTGCGCGTCGAACCGAATTGCGCGATCGACACGGTGAGGTCGGCCGCGCGCTGCGCGTCGTCGCTGACCCCCGGACCCTCCTGCCCGAAGACCAGCACGCAGTCGCGCGGTAGATCCGCCGTCTCGAGCGGCAGGGCTCCCGGCGTGTTGTCGACCGCCACCACGGTCAGTCCCTCGTCACGAGCCCAGTCGATGAGATCTGCCACCGTCTCGTGGTGCATCAGGTGCTGATAGCGGTCGGTCACCATCGCTCCGCGACGATTCCACCGACGTCGTCCGACGATGTGGACGGCGGCCACCGCGAAGGCGTTGGCGGTGCGCACCACGGTGCCGATGTTGGCGTCGTGGGCGAAGTTCTCGATGGCGACGTGCAGCGGATGTCGTCGGGCATCGATGTCGGCGACGATCGCCTCGCGCGACCAGTACCGATAGGCGTCGGCGACGTTGCGGGTGTCGCCGTGGGCGAGCAACTCGGCGTCGAGGCGCGGGTCGGCGGGTACGGGTTGATCGGGATGTTCGTCGGCCCAGGGCCCGACTCCCACGGCCGGCCCGGTCTGCCATTCGGTGGGACCGGGTACCGCGCCGGTCTCGTCGGCGGAGCCCGCCGGGCCGGCCTCAGGCAAGCCCGAGGTCACCGAGATCGAGGAGCGAGCGGTACGGCACGCCCAGACCGGTGATGACCGCGTCCGCGCCGGTCGCGCGGTCGACGACAGTGGCCACCCCGACGACGTTGCCGCCGATACCGCGGACGGCTTCGACAGCCGTGGACGGTGAGGCGCCGGTCGTGCTGGTGTCCTCGACGACGAGCACGTCGCGACCGACGATGTCGGGGCCCTCGATCTGGCGTTGCATGCCGTGTGCCTTGGCGGCCTTGCGGACGACGAAGGCGTCGATCGGCCGCCCGTCGGCGTGCATGATCGACGTCGCCACCGGGTCCGCGCCGAGGGTGAGGCCGCCCACGGCGACGTAGTCCCAGTCCGCGGTCAGTTCCCGCATCAGCCGGCCGATGAGGCGGGAGGCCTCGTGGTGCAGCGTCGCGCGGCGCAGGTCGACGTAGTAGTCGGCCTCCTTACCCGACGACAGCGTCACCTTGCCGTGGACCACGGCGAGGTCGCGGACGAGCTCGGCGAGCCGCGCCTTCGCGGTCGGGTCGACCTGCGGGGTCTCGGCGGGAACCGGGGCGGACGAGGACATGCGGCTTCCCTCTCGGTCGAACATGGAGCGTCAGGCGATCAGTTGCGGTGCCGGTTGGGCCGCTCGCCGGCGTCGCGGCGGGGTGCGTCGTCGGAGGACCCGGCGGACCCGCGGACGGGCATCGGCGACATCCGGCGGCCCCCGGTGGACGGGGCCGGGGGCTTGCGTGCCGCAGCCGGGCTCTCGGGATCAGCGGACGCGCCGGTCTGGGACGCCGCTGCGGTCGAGGTGCCGGCGGCCTGCCGCCGACGCTTGTCGCGGAGGGACTCGGTCTTCTCGTCGGCGAGCTCGGCCCGCGTGGGTCCGTGCGGGTCGCGCGGATCGGGCGAATCCTCCGGCTCTCGCATCGGCGGCAGCACCCGGAGCAGATCGGCGAACCGGCGGACGACCTCCAGCCCGGTGTTCAGCTTCGCCGGGTCGTTGGTCACCGGCATCGAGCCGAGCGCCCAGTTACCCTCGTTCCACAGGACCTCGACGAACGCGGGCGCCTTGTTGGCGAGCGCGACCATGCGGCGGTCGCAGACCCGGCGGGCGACGTCGAGGTTGTTGGAGAACATGACGCGCGGGCCCATCGCGCCCAGCAGTTCCACGTCTTCCTCGGCGGGCGCGAGGACGTCCTCGTGCCGGAGGTCGACGACGACGTGCGAGGGCGAGGAGCGTCGGACGGCGATCACGGTCGCGGTCTCGGCCAGGTCGAAGACCACGGCCTCCACCCCGGCGTAGTGGCCGTAGGCGACGTCCTGGACCGGGATGTGGTCGCCGACGTTCATCGTGGCGCGCCGAAAGACCTTGCGCAGCTTGGTGTCCGACTCGCGGAACTTGAACTCGTGCTCATCGCCCCAGACCGCACGCTGGTGCCGTGCGACGCTCGACCGCTGGCGGTCGAGCCACAACAGGACACCCGCACCCAGTAGGGCCACGGCGGCGATCAGGAAATAGACGGTGGTCATCGCGCTACAGCCTACTATCGGCGGGCCCGCGGTGAGGTCATCCGCCTCCCCGGATGTACCCGCGTTCCTTGTCGACGACGTTGACCAGCATCTCGGCCGGGTCCGCGGTACCCGCCGCGACATAGCGCCGCAGGTTGTCGAGGACCTGCTCGGCCAGCGCCTCGCGCCATCCGACGGCATCTCCGCTCATGTGCGCCGAGATCGCGACCCCGGGCAGATCCCACAGCGGGCTGTCGGCGGGCAGCGGCTCGGTCACGAAGACGTCGAGCGTGGCCGCGCCGAGGTGGCCCGAGCGGAGCGACTCGACGAGGGCCGCCTCGTCGACGAGTTCGCCGCGGCCGACGTTGACGAGGTGGGCGCCGGGTTTCATCGCCGCCAGCACCGTCGCGTCGATCATCCCGGCGGTCTGCTCGGTCAGCGGCGCGATTGCGACTACGGTGTCGAATCCGCCGACCTGTGCGGCGAGATCGTCGGTGGCCACGACATGCCCGAAGTCCGGATCCGAGTCGCGAGCGGTCCGGCCCGCCCCGACCACCCGGACACCCACCGCGCGAAGCAGTTTCGCGATCGCGCGGCCGATCCCGCCGGTCCCGATGACCAGGGCGGAGGTGCGGTGGGTCGCCACGGTCTCGCGATGTCGCCATTCATGATCGCGCTGCAGCGCCATCGATTCGTGTAAACCCTTGTGCCGCGCAAGGACTGCGGCGAGGACGAACTCCGCGATCGGCCGGTCGAAGACGCCGTGGGCGTTGGTCACCACGACGTCGGAGGCCCGTAGCCCGTCGAAGAGCAACGAGTCGACGCCCGCCGCACACACATGAACCCAGCGCAACGATGCCGTGGCCGCGCCCCAGTGGTCGGCGAGGCCACGGGAGAAGAAGTCCCACAACACGAGAACGTCCGCACCCGGCAAGGCCGCGCCGAGATCGTCGGCCGTGCAGAGCCGTACCGTCGCGAGCTCCTCGAGCTCGGCGAGGTTGCCCGGCGGGGAATCGTCGGGCGAGATCAGCAGGGCGACCACGGGCACGTGTGGGGTCATGACCCCACCGTAGGTGACGGGTCGGTGCGTTCGTCGATCACGAAGAGCAGCAGCGTCACCGCGAGGAAACCCGCCGGCACCCAGGCGGCGCGGCCACCCATCACCTGGGTGCAGACCGCCCCGACGAGTGCGCCGCCGGCGAACGCACCGACCACGCGGCCGTAGACCGTCAGGGCCTTGCGCGCGTCCGGGGACCGGTCGACGGTGACGCCGTACCCGGCCTCCACGAGGCGCATCAGATTCCCGGTCGTGGCCACCGCGATGTAGTTGAGATCGCCGATGTTGCGGAACAACTCGATCTGCATGGCGGTGATGAACGAGATGGGGATGGTGACGAACGAGTGCGGGACGGAGGTGGGGACGAAGCCGATCACGACGAGGATGGTCACCTGCAGCGCCATCGTCACGCGGATCGGGTAGACGAGGAGATGGTCGAAGCGGCCGGCCTTCACGTGCACCGCCAGCACGACGCCGACGAGGAACGCGAGGATCGGCCAGAGATGACCGGAGGCCTGATACCAGTGCTGCTCCGACAGATTCAGCGTGAGCAGGATGACGTTTCCGGTCTGGGCGTTGGCGAACACCCCGCCCCGGGACAGATACGTGTAGCTGTCGAGGAAACCGCACGCCGCGGTGATCAGCAGGGCGAAGCGCAGCGACGTCGACGTGGTCACAGGACCACCGGGATCGAACCGGTCCGGCACCCCGACCGGTCGAGCAGCGAACCCAGTCGCTTCGGGGTCTCCAGCGTGACCGAGCGGTCGGCGACGACGAGTCCCGGCACCCGGCTCTCGAGCTGCTGCTCGAACTCGGACAGTTCGCCGACGGTGTGCAGCCAGACAGCCATCAGGATGTTCGCGGTACCGGTGACCTCACAGCAGACCCGTACCTGGGGTAGTTCGTCGAGCGCGTCGACGAGCGCCGAGATCGACCTCGACGACGCCCGCGCCCAGACGTTCGCCGTGACGGGCCATCCGCTGATCACGTGCGACACCTCGCATCTGATCGACAGGACGCGTTCGGCGACGAGTGCGGTCAGCCGACGCCGGACGGTCGGCGCGCTCAGACCACTCGCGGTCGCCAGATCGACCGCCGAACGCCGGCCGTCCTGCGCCAGGGCGGCGATGAGTCGCAGATCCATCTCATCGGGTTCGTGCGCCAGCGGGCGGTGCTCGGGTCGGTGCTCGGCGAGCACCGACTCCTCGGCGTCGGACAGTGTGTGCACCCGCCAGCGTTCGCTCTCGCCGAAGACACGCATCACCACCCTCGTCCGGGTCCGGGCGACCCCCTCGAGGTCGGCGAGTCGCTGCACCCAGTCGCCGAGGAAGCCGAGATCGGGGACCATCACGGTCAGCAGCAGGTCGCCGTCGCCCGCGGTGCGCTGGATGGTGGCCACGTGCCGGTCCGCCGACAACCGCTCGACGAGCGCCGCACGCCGTGACGAGGTCTGGACCTCGACGAACGCGCTGCAGCGGGTGTTCAGGTACGCGGCCCCGGGATAGGTCACGATCCAGGCGAGACCGCTGTCGACGAGCCGCTCCCAGCGTCGGGCCGCGGTCGCCGCGCTCACGCCCACGACGTCGCCGACGACGCCCCACGGCGCCCTCGGCGCGACCTGCAGAGCGTGAACGATCTGATAATCGAGGTCGTCCGGCACGCAACAATCCTGCATCACGAGGTGAACTTTTTTCGGTTTCGGCAGACGCCGGGACAGTCCGCGGCAGCGCTCCTACGTTTCCTCCCAACACCCCAGTGGCCGCTTGAGCGGCCCGAGATCGAGGAGGACGATTCGTGAAGGTCTGCGTCATCGGCGGAGGTCACGGCTCTTATGCGGCCGCGGCCGAGCTCACCGAGAAGGACCACCATGTCACCTGGTGGCGACGGGACGGCGCAGCGTTCTCGTCCCTGGTCGAGCGCGGCACGCTCGAGATCGACGACCACCGCGGCCGGCGGCAGATCGGCGTCGACGGCGGAGCGAGCGGCGGGATCTCGATCGTCGCCGATCTCGCCGAGGCGGTGTCCAACGCCGAGGTCATCGTCGCGCCGGTCCCGGCGTTCGCCCACGAGTCGCTCGCGCGGCAGCTCGCCCCGCACCTGCGCGACGGCCAGGTCGTCTACCTGCCGCCGGGCAGCTTCGGGTCGTTCGTCTTCGCGCGGGCGGTGCGCGCGGCCGGCAATCCCGCGGACGTCGCGTTCGCCGAGACCGGGACCCTGCCCTACCTCGCACGCAAGCACGGCGACACCCGGGTCGTCGTCAGCGGGTACGCCACCCGTCTGCCCACCGGGGTGTTCCCGGCCCGGCACACCGATCGGGCGCTGGCGGTCCTCGGTGAGGTCTATCCCGCCGTCGAACGCAGCGAGGACGCCCTCAGCGGTGCGCTCATGAACGCCGGCCCGATCATCCACCCGCCGCTGATCTTGATGAATGCCGGTCCGCTGGAACACTTCCCGTCGTGGGACATCCACAACGAGGGCACCCAGGACGCCATCCGGCGGGTCACCTCCGCGCTGGACGCCGAGCGCATCGCGGTCCGGGAGGCGCTCGGCTACGGCGCACCGCACTTCCCGCTCGCCGACCACTACACCGCCGACGGCGACGAGTGGATGTACGGCAACGCCGCCCACGAGAAGCTCACCGACAGCGGCGACTGGCGCGAGAACATCGACCTGCACACCCACCGCTACATGACCGAGGACGTCGAGATCGGGCTGGCGCTGCTGAGCTCGGTGGGGCGGTGGGCGTCGGTACCGACGCCGGTGGCCGACGGCCTGCTCGCCCTCGCCGGCGCGGTCACCGGACGTCCGGCCGCAACCGGCGGCCGGACCCTGGAGAACCTGGGACTGGCCGACCTCGACCGGTCCGGCATGCAGGCACTGCTCCACGACGGGCCGGCGCAGTGACGGGTCGCCACGTCGCCGTCGTCGGCGCCGGCCGGATGGGTCAGGGCATCGCCGCCGCGCTGGCCTTCGGGAACGTGCCGGTCACGGTCGTCGACCTCCGCGACCGCGGTGCCGACGCCGCGGCCTACCTCGACGGGGTTCGCACCGCGGTCCGTCAGGCACTGGCGCACAAGGTCACGCTCGGCCTGCTGGCGGTCGAGGACCTCGACGACGTCGCGGCGCTGGTCACCGTCGTCGGCGAGGTCGACGCCCTGGGTCCGATGGCCGGCGCCGATCTGGTGTTCGAGGCGGTACCCGAGGTCGCCGAGATCAAGCGCGACGCGCTCACGTGGATCGAGGCGATGGTCGGCGACACCGTCCCCATCGCGTCGACCACCTCGAGCTTCCTCGTCGACGAGCTCGCCGGGGCGTTGTCGGCCCCGGAGCGATTCCTCAACGCGCACTGGCTGAATCCGGCTGACCTCATGCCGCTCGTCGAGGTCGCGCCGGGCACCGCCACCGGCCGCGGGGTCGTCGACGCCACCCGCGACCTGCTCGTCGCGGTCGGCAAGGTACCCGTCGTGTGCGCCCCGTCCCCCGGGTACATCGTGCCCCGGCTGCAGGCGCTCGTGATGAACGAGGCGGCCCGGATGGTCGACGAGGGGGTGGCCAGCGCGGAGGACATCGACACCGCGGTGCGCATCGGATTCGGCTCGCGCTTCGCGGTTCTCGGCCTGCTCGAGTTCATCGACTGGGGTGGTTGCGACACCTTGTTCCACGCGTCGAACTATCTGCGTGGTGAACTCGGCGAGCGGTTCGCGCCCGCCCCGCTGGTCGAGTCCAACATGACCTCCGGGCGTCGTGGGATATCCGACGGCGCAGGCTTTTACGAGTTCGACCCGGCCACCGTGGCCGACTACCGCGCCCAGCGGATCGCCGACTTCGCCCGCGTACTCGACGCGGTCGGGCGTCTCGCCCGCCACGAGGAGTTCAGCACGGCCGACTGACGGATCGGGCGACGACCTCACCCGCCACCGGACCCGGTTCCGGTGGCGCGGTGAAGCGTGCCCGAACGCGGCCAATAGCTCGGCGCGGTAAAGCTTTTCCCGATTCCCCCCGACTCGCGGGTTCGACACAATCGATCCATCCACGAGTACAGCCAACGAACGACGGCCTCGAGGGTCCGTTCGCCCACCGATGAGGAGTGATCCGTGGTAACTCTCGACAATTCTGCACCACCCGACCCCTCGGCCACCGGCACCGGCCGGCCGCGCCGGGAACGCACCACCCGCGTCGCCGTCGCGTCCGGTGTCGGCACGATCATGGAGTTCTACGACTTCGCGATCTACGGCACCGCGACGGCACTGGTCTTCAACAAGATCTTCTTCAACGTCGACGATCCCTGGTTCGGCACCTTCCTGGGCTTCGCGACCTTCGCGGTCGGTTTCGTGATGGCGCCGATCGGCGCCCTGATCTTCGGACACTTCGGGGACAAATTCGGCCGACGCAAGGCGCTGACCGCCGCCTTCCTGCTCATGGGCGGATCGACCCTGGCCATGGGCGTCCTCCCCGACTACCAGGCCATCGGGATCGTGGCACCGATCATCCTGGTCTTCCTGCGCATGGTGCACGGCATCTCGCGCGGCGGTGAGATCGGCGGCGCCGCCCTGCTCGCCGCCGAACACGCGCCGACGCACCGGCGCGGTCTGTACGGCTGCTTCGTCACCCTCGGTTCGCCGGTCGGCGGCATCCTGGCCAACCTGTCGTTCGCCCTCGTCCTGCTGATGCCGATGGAACAGGTCCTGGCCTGGGGCTGGCGGATCCCGTTCCTCATCGGCGGTGTCGTGCTGGCGATCGGGGTGTGGACCCGGTCCCGCGTCAGTGAGACACCGGACTTCGTCGAGTCCAAGCAGGCCGAGGAGAAGTCGCCGCCGGCCTTCGCCGTGCTCCGCCAGAACTGGCGTCGCGTCGCGCTGGCCGCCGGTATCAACGTCGGGCAGAACTGTTACGCCTTCCTGCTGTTCACGTTCATGCTCTCCTTCCTGACCGAGACCGATCCGGGACGCGGCTTCGACCGGTCCCCGGTGGTCTTCGGCAGCACGCTGGCGCTCGCCTGCCACGCCGCGACGGTCGTGCTGGGCAGCTACCTGTCCGACCGGCTGGGCCGCAAGACGGTGATCGGCTTCGGGATGATCACGTCGCTGCTGTTCGCTCCGATCCTGTTCTCCGTCACCGCATCCGGGTCGTTGGCCGCCTGCATCACGGTCATCTCCATCGGCTTCGCACTGACCGGGTTCGTCTATGGTCCGATGCTCACCACCTTCGCCGAGCTGTTCCCGATCACGCAGCGCTACAGCGGCATCGGGATCGGTTTCCAGGTCGGCGCGGTGCTGGGCGGCGGCCTGGCGCCGATGATCGCGAACCGGATCGTCAGCGCCACCGGCAGCGTGATCCCCGTCGGCTTCTATGCGGCGGCCCTGATGGCGATCAGCCTCTGCTGCCTGATGGTCATCCGCGAGACGGCTCCCGCGCTCGCCGGGCGACCCGCGTTGCGACAACGTCTGCGCAGCTGACCTCGCGGGCCAACTATTGACAGCATCCTGTCATTAATGACAGGATGCTGTCAATAGTCGTCCGAAGGAGGCACCATGAAGACCGTCCATCTCGCCCTGTACCCGACGCTCGCCGATTGGGAGTTCGGGTACGTCGCGTCCGGCATCAACAATCCCGAGTACCAGGCCGAGCCGGGAACGTTCCGGATCGTGACCGTCGGCGCGACGACCGAGCCGGTCCGCACCATCGGCGGGGTCACGATGGTCCCCGACACGACGCTCGACGAGATCACGCCCGACGACAGCGCGATGCTCGTCCTGCCCGGCGCCCAGATCTGGGAGACCAACGACGCCTTCGTCGACGCCGCGCGGCGCTGGTCCGAAGCCGGCACCCCGGTTGCCGGGATCTGTGGCGCGACAATGGGTCTCGCGCGGGCCGGACTACTCGACGACCGACGCCACACCAGCAACGCGCCGGAGCAGTTGTCGCCCACCGGTTATGCCGGTGCCGCCCACTACGTCGACGCCCCCGCCGTCACCGATCGCGGCGTCATCACCGCGGCGGCGATCGCCCCGATCGACTTCGCACGGGAGGTCTTCGCGCTGCTCGGCGTCTACACGCCGCCGGTGCTCGACGCCTGGTACCAGCTCTACGGCCACCAGGACCCCAGCGCCTTCTACGCGCTGGCCGGCAAGCAGTGAAAGACCCGCAAGACCTGCTGTCGGCGTCCGCGCTGACAGCGTTCCGGCTGAACGGGCAGTTCCTCGGCCTCGCCGAGCGTCTCGCCGAACCCGCCGGACTGACCGCCACGCGGTGGCAGGTGCTCGGCGCGGTGCTCGACGAACCGCTGCCGGTCGCGGGCATCGCACGGGCGATGGGGATCACGCGCCAGAGCGTGCAGCGCACCGCCGACCTCCTCGTCGCCGACGGACTGGCCGAGTACCGCGACAATCCGGCCCACCGTCGCGCCAAGCTCGTCTCTCCCACCGCGGCCGGCCTCGCGGCCGTCCGCGCGATCAACCCGGGACATCGCGCGGCGGCCATCCGGTTGGCGGCCGCACTCGACCCGGCCCGGTGGGAGCACGCCTTGACCGCACTCCGCGATCTCAGCGCCGCCCTGGACGAACTCGACGACCAGCGCTGATGTCTAATTGTTGACAATCGTACGATCGAGCGTCACCGTGTAGCCATGACTGCCGGCGTCGAGTCCCAGATCCACAGTTCCCAGGTCCGCACCGACCAGACCGCGTCGCTGAGCCCCGCCCTGAAACAGGCGACTCCCGTCGTCGTCGACACTGCGGCCGGTTCGTGGATCCGGGGCACCGACGGTCGCGACTACCTCGACTTCACCACCGGTATCGGCGTGACCAGTACCGGCCACTGCCACCCGCACGTCGTCGCGGCCGCGCAGGCGCAGTGCGCCAGGATCATCCACGCGCAGTACACCACCGTGATGCACACCCCGCTCCTCGAGCTCACCGCCCGACTCGGGGCGGTACTGCCCACGGGCCTCGACTCCGTCTTCTACGCGAACTCCGGTTCCGAAGCCGTGGAGGCCGCCGTCCGTCTCGCCCGGATGGCCACCGCGAAGCCCAACATCATCGTGTTCCAGGGCGGCTTTCACGGCCGGACCGTCGCCGCGGCCAGCCTGACGACCGCCGGAACCCGCTTCTCCGCCGGTTTTTCGCCTCTGATGAGCGGCGTGCACATGGCTCCGTTCCCCTACGCCTACCGCTACGGCTGGGACACCGACACCGCGGTCGACTTCGCACTCCGTGAACTCGACTACCTGCTGCAGTCGCGCGTCGCCCCCAACGACACCGCGGCCTTCCTCATCGAGCCGGTCCTGGGCGACGGCGGATACCTACCCACCCCGCCGCGCTTCCTGCAGGGTCTGCGCGAGCGCGCCGACCGCCACGGCATCCTCCTCGTCCTCGACGAGGTACAGGCGGGATTCGGTCGCACCGGCAGGTTCTGGGGTCACCAGCACGCGGCGGACCTGACCCCCGACATCCTCATCACCGCCAAGGGCCTGGCGTCGGGATTCCCGATCTCGGCGATCGCGGCGCCGACGGAACTGATGAGCAAGGCGTGGCCGGGGTCGCAGGGGGGCACGTACGGCGGCAACGCCGTCGCGGCCGCCGCCGCGATCGCGACCCTCGATGTGATCGAGTCAGAGGGCCTCGTCGAGAACGCGCGCGTCCGCGGTGAGCAGCTGCTCGCCGGTCTGCGGCAGGTGTGTGCACCGTTCCCGGGCGTCGGCGACGTCCGCGGGCTGGGGCTGATGGCCGGCATCGAGTTCATCACGACCGATGCCGCCGGGAACACGACGCCCGACGCGGCGGCCGCGCTCGCCGTTCAGCAGGCCAGCACCACCCAGGGGTTGCTCTCGCTCACGTGCGGGCCGTCGGCCAACGTAGTGCGCCTCATCCCCGCCCTGGTCGTCACCGCCGAGGAGATCGACCTCGGCGTCGCCCGCTTCGGTGCCGCGCTCGCCGCGGCCCTGGGCTAGACCTGACAGCCCGGTCTCACATGCCACGGGTGGACATCGCAGCCGAACTCACCGCTCTCGGTGTCGATGCGGACGCCTCGACACGTCGCCTGGCCGAATACTCCTACGACGCCTCCAATTACCGTGTCCCGCCCCTGGCGGTCACCTTCCCGCGCAGCGCCCGCGACGTCGCGACGGTGGTCGGGTGGTGTCATGACCACCGCGTCCCGGTGGTTCCCCGCGGCGGTGGGACCTCCATGGGCGGCAACGCGATCGGGCCCGGCGTCGTGCTTGACCTGTCCCGGCATCTCGACCACGTCCTGTCCGTCGACGCCGAATCCGCGACCGCGGTCGCGGGCGCCGGGATCGTCCTGACCACACTGGCCGCCGACGCACGAGCCGCCACCGGCGGCAGGCTCACCTTTGCGCCGGACCCGTCCTCGGCCTCGCGCGCGACCCTCGGCGGCGCGATCGGCAACGACGCCTGCGGCAATCACTCGGTTCGGTACGGCCGTACCAGCGACCACATCGTCGAACTGCACCTCGTCACCGCCGACGGCCTGATGCTCACCGCAACGCGTGACGGGCTCCGCGCCACCGAGGCCGCCGATGCCGCGGCAGCGGAGCGCGCGGCCGAGATCACCGCGTCGCTGCGGGAGCTGACCACCGCGAACCTCGCGATCCTGCGCACCCAGCTCGAGACCATCCCGCGGCAGGTCTCCGGCTACCATCTCGCGAAGCTGCTGCCGGAGAACGGTTTCGACGTGGCTCGCGCACTCGTCGGCAGCGAGGGGACCTGCGCGATCGTCGTGTCGGCACGCGTCACGCTGGTACCGGTCCCGACGTCTCAGCTCCTGCTGTGCGTCGGCTACCACTCCCCCGCCGACGCCGCCCGGGACGTACCGGCGATCCTTCCGTTCGCACCGTCGGCCATCGAGGGCATCGACCGCAAGATCGTCTCCACGATGGCGGCGCGGCGTGGCCACGACGCCGTCGCCGGCCTGCCCGACGGATCCGCGTGGTTGTTCATCGACGTCGACGAGGACAGCGCTGCCGCGCAATCCGAGTCGGATGTGCCGGCGACCGCCAAGCGGTTGCTCGACCACCTGCGCGCACAGGGACGGATGACCGACGCCACGGTGGTCGACGACCCCGCCCGCCGCCGGGCGCTGTGGCGGGTCCGCGAGGACGGCGCCGGTCTGTCGTCGCGCCTCGCCGACCCCGACGACGAGAGCATCGGCGCGGGCTACGAGTCGTGGCCCGGATGGGAGGACGCGGCCGTCGCACCCGAGCGCCTCGCCGACTACCTCGACGACTTCGCCGACCTACTCGACCGGCACGGCCTCACCGGCGTCATGTACGGCCACTTCGGCGCCGGGTGCATGCACGTGCGCATCACGTTCGACCTGCGCTCTCCCGAGGGGCGCGCGGTGATGGCACGCTTCTGCACCGAGGCCGCCGAACTCGTGGTGCGACACGGCGGTTCACTGTCCGGTGAACACGGCGACGGGCGGGCCCGGTCGGCGCTGCTGCCGCTCATGTACAGCCCGGCGATGATGTCGGCCTTCACCCGCTTCAAGGCGATCTGGGACCCACGCGGAATCCTCAACCCGGGCAGCATCGTCGATCCGCCCCCGATCACCGCCGACCTCGCCCTCGCCGACGTGCCGCGTCGCCACTGGCCCACCACCTTCGATCTGGGGCACGAACTCCCGCTCGTCGACCCGTTCGTCCACGCGGTGCAGGGATGCATCGGCGTCGGACGGTGCCGGGCGGATTCCGGCGGGGTGATGTGTCCGAGCTACAAGGCCACCCGCGACGAGAAGGACTCCACCCGCGGGCGGGCCCGTGTGCTGCAGGACATGGTCCGCACCGCGCCGAGCGTCGACGTGGGGTGGCGGTCCACCGACGTCGCGGAGGCGCTCGAACTCTGCCTGTCGTGCAAGGCGTGTTCCACCGACTGCCCGACCGGCGTCGACATGGCCACCTACAGGTCGGAGTTCCTCGACCACCACTATCGACGTCGGCTCCGCCCGCTGTCGCACTACTCCCTCGGCTGGATGCCCGCGTGGCTGTCGGCGGCGGGGCTCGCGGCACCGGTCCTCAACCGCGCACTGCGATCCAGGCTGAGCGGTCTCGCCGCGCGCGCCGGCGGACTCGACCCCCGGCGCACGATGCCCGCCTTTGCGACACGACGTGCGCGACGCACCCATCTCCGGCCACTCTCCCCGGTCGACGCGTCGTCCACGGTCGTGCTGTTCGTCGACTCCTTCACCCGCGCCTTCCGGCCGCAGGTGGCCACCGCGGTCGCCGAGATCCTCCGAGCCGCCGACCCCGTCGACCGTGCGTCGGATCCCGTCGACCGTGCATCAGCTTCCGTCGGCTGTGCGGCCGACAACTGCTGCGGTCTCACGTGGATCTCGACGGGACAGCTCGACCGCGCCCGAAAGGTGCTGCGCCGCACCGTCGCCGACCTCGACGACGGGACGGACCGACCGATCGTCGTTGTCGAACCCAGTTGCGCCGCGGCGCTCGCGAAGGACCTGCCCGAACTCGTGCCGACCGACGCCGCCCGTCGCGTGGCTGCACGCGTGCGAAGTTTCGCCGCCCATGTGCCCACTCTGCTCGATGCCGGCTGGCGACCACCACCACTGCCCGACGAGGTGACGTTGCAGACCCATTGCCACGAGTACGCGGTGTTCGGCGCCCGGGTCGGCATCACCGCCCTGGAGGCCCTGGGGGTCACCGTGCTCACCGCGGACGGTTGTTGTGGCGTGGCAGGCAACTTCGGTTTCGAGAAGGGTCACTACGAGGTGAGCATGGCCGTCGCCGAGAACGGACTCGCACCGGCGCTGCGGAACGCGCCGCAGCGGGCCGTCGTCACCGACGGGTTCAGCTGCGCGATGGCCGTCGAACACCTCGCCGCCGTCGACGACGCCCTCGCCCCCGCGCGCGTACGCGGAATCCATCTCGCCGAACTGCTCAGGGCATCACCCGATACCGATACTCCAGGAGTACAACCATGACGACCATCGCGCCCCAGACCGCTGCCGAAGCAGTGTCCCGCGTCCACACCGACCTGTTCGTCGACGGCGAGTGGGCTCCGGCCGCGTCGGGCAAGCGCTTCGACGTCGTGAACCCGGCCACGGAAGAGGTACTCGCCCAGGTGGCCGACGCCGACGCCGTAGACGCTCGGCGCGCGCTCGAGACCGCGGCCGCGCACCAGGCCGAGTGGGCCACGACCTCACCGCGGTTCCGCAGTGAGATCCTCTATCGCGCACATCAACTCATCATGACGCGCGCGGACGAGATCGCCGCGGCGATGACCGCGGAGATGGGCAAGCCCCTCGCTGAGGCCAAGGGCGAGGTCGCCTATGGCGCCGAGTTCTTCCGCTGGTTCGCCGAGGAAGCCGTGCGTATCGGTGGCGACTCCACCACCACCGGCGACGGATCGCACCGGGTCGTGGTGACCAGGCAGCCCGTCGGCCCGTGCATCCTCATCACGCCGTGGAACTTCCCGCTGGCCATGGCGACCCGCAAGATCGGGCCGGCCGTCGCGGCCGGTTGCACCATGGTCTTCAAGCCCGCCGAACTCACCCCGCTCACCTCCCTGCTGCTGGCCGACATCCTCGTCGAGGCCGGTCTGCCCGCGGGGGTGCTGAACATCGTCACGACCAGCGACCCGTCGACCGTCGTCACCGAGTGGATGGAGAGCGGACTCGCCCGCAAGGTCAGCTTCACCGGGTCGACCGAGGTCGGGAAACTACTCCTGCGTCAGGCGGCGGGCACGGTCATGCGGACGTCGATGGAGCTGGGCGGCAACGCGCCGTTCATCGTCTGCGCCGACGCGGACATCCCGCGGGCCGTCGACGGCCTGATGTTCGCCAAGATGCGCAACATCGGTCAGGCCTGCACGGCCGCCAATCGAGTCTTCGTGCACCGCAGCGTGATCGACGAGTTCACCGACGCCTTTGCCGCGAAGATGGCTGCGTTGCAGGTGGGTGATGGTGCGGCCGACGGTGTGCAGGTCGGCCCGCTCGTCGAATCGAAAGCCGTCGAGAAGGTCTCGGCGCTGGTGTCCGATGCCGTGGCCAAAGGCGCCACGGTCGTCTGCGGGGGCGAGAACCCGGACGGCCCGGGCTTCTTCTATCCGCCGACCGTCCTGACCGACGTCGGGCTCGACGCGGATCTCACTCGTACCGAGATCTTTGGGCCCGTCGCCGCGATCATCCCGTTCGGAAACGCCGACGACGCGGACGATCCCGCGGCCGACGACGAGGTCATCGCACTGGCCAACGACACCCCGTGGGGGTTGGTCAGCTACTTGTTCAGCCAGGACGTCGACCGCTGCGCCAGACTGTCGGCCGCGCTGGAAACCGGTATGGTCGGGGTCAACACCGGCGCCGTGTCCAATCCCGCAGCCCCGTTCGGGGGCGTCAAGGAATCGGGACTCGGCCGCGAGGGCGGACGCGTGGGCATCGAGGAATTCCTCGACATGAAGTACACCGCCACGCCGATTCCCCGTCGCTGACAGGGGTTCCGTTATCCATCCCGTTCAGACAGGAGCGAGAAGACCATGTACCTGGGTGCTCAGCTGTTCACCGACAGCGAGTACGAACAGCGCCTGACACGGGTCCGCGAACTCATGGACCGTCAGGGGCTCTCGGCCATCATCGTCACCGATCCAGCGAACATCTTCTATCTGATCGGCTACAACGCGTGGTCGTTCTACACCCCGCAGATGCTGTTCGTGCCGATCGACGGAGAGATGATCTTCTACGCTCGCGAGATGGATGCGCATGGCGCACATCGCACGTCGTGGTTGCCTGCCGACCAGATCGTCGGCTACCCGGAGAGTTACGTGCAGCGCCCACATCTGCACCCGTTCGACTGGGTCGCCTGGTCACTGCGACAGCGCCACCAGATCGCACCGGCGTCCAAGGCCGGCTCGGTGGGGCTGGAGATGGACTCGCATTTCTTCTCTCCCAAAGCCTATCGGGCGCTGTTCAACGCGATCCCGGAGTGGAAACTCGTCGACAACTTCGAACTCGTCAACTGGGTGCGGTCGGTGAAGTCCGACGCCGAGATTCAGCTGATGCGGCAAGCCGGGATGGTGTGCTCGGAGGCCATGCGCGCCGCCATCGACACCATCGACATCGGGGTCCGGCAATGCGATGCGGCCGCGGCCATCTCGCAGGCGCAGATCACGGGCACCCCGGAGTACGGCGGCGACTACCCGGCGATCGTCCCGATGATGCCCACCGGCGCGGCGGCCGACACCCCGCACCTCACATGGCACCAGGGCACTTTCGTCGAGGACGAGGCGGTCGTCATCGAATTGACCGGTGCACACAACCGATATCACTGTCCGCTCGCCCGGACGGTGTCCCTCGGCACCCCGAGCAAGGACCTCGACTACGTCGCCAAGGCAACCGCCGAGGGCCTGAACAACGTGCTGGAGGCCATCAAGCCGGGTGTGGCCACGCGCGAACTCGCCTCGACGTGGAACTGGACGCTCGCGAAGTACGGCCTCGAGAAGCCCTCGCGTTTGGGCTATTCGATCGGCATCGGCTACCCGCCCGACTGGGGTGAGCGCACGATCAGCATCCGCAGCGAGGACGAGTCGGTACTGGAGACCAACATGACCTTCCACATCGTCTGCGGAATGTGGATGGACAACTACGGTTTCGAGCTGTCCGAGTCGGTTCGGGTCAGCCCGACCGGCGTCGAATGCTTCACCGACTTCCCGCGCGAACTGATCCAGAAGTAGCCACACAACCTGATCGACACCAGCACGACGACCACACAATCTGATCCCTGAGGTCCGAAACCAGCACGACGACCACACAATCTGATCCCTGAGGTGCGAGGAGCGCAAGCGACGAGCCACGAAGGGCTGCCGAGACGAGGTGAAGAAAGTGACCACAACCGAAACCGCCTACCAGAACCGGCATTCGGCACCGACACTGCCGTTGGCGGGCCGCGCCAAGGACCTCGTCGGTTCGATGATCGACTCGTCGACCTCGCTGCTCGCCGCGCAGTCCCACGACATCGTGCGGTTCGCGATGGGCTCCCCCGCGGACGAGGCCGTACCGGCCGACGAGTTCCGTCAGATCGCCGGTGAGATCCTCGATCACACCTCGTTCACCTACGGGGCCACGGAAGGCGAACCCCGGCTGCTGCAACTGCTCGTCGATTATCTCGCCACGACCCCCGACCCGTCGTCCCTCGACCGGTTGGTCATCACCACCGGCGGGATGCAGGGACTCGACCTCGCCTGCAAGCTGTTCGTCGATCCCGGGGACCTGGTCATCGTCGAATCCCCCACGTACACCAACGGCAGTGCGACCGCGCTGTCCTACGGCGCGCAGTTGCTCGAGGTTCCCGTCGACGACGACGGCATGCAGGTCGATCAGCTCGAGGCACTCGTCGCACGCACCCGTCAGACGCCGAAGGCGATCTACACGATCCCGACATTCCAGAATCCGTCCGGCGTCACCATGTCCGAGGAGCGCCGCCGCGAACTGCTGCGGCTGGCGCACACCTGGGGGTCGGTCATCATCGACGACGACCCGTACGGGCTGTTGCGATTCGCCGGCACCGACATCCCGACCTTCCAGACGCTCAGCCCCGGCGACCCGCTGATCTTCTCGGTGCGCACGTTCTCCAAGATCCTCGCGCCGGGCTGGCGTGTCGGCTGGGTCGACGCCGATCCCTCCCTACGCCAGCTGCTGATCAACGGCAAGCAGGCGATGGACACCTGCACCAACGTGCCCAACCAGCACATCGTCGCCGAGTACATCGCCCGCGGCGGACTCGAGGACCATCTCGCCGGGATTCGCCTGCTGTACCGCGAGCGCAAAGAGGCCATGCTCGACGCCATCAGACGTCACCTCGGCGATCGGGTGGTGACCACGGACCCCGAGGGCGGCTTCTTCCTGTGGGTCACGTTGCGCGACGAGTTCGCCGAGATCGACACGCGAGAACTCTTCGAGGTCGCGCTCGCGGACGGGGTGGCGTTCATTCCCGGCCCCGCGCTGTCGCCCGGTGGACGCTTCCGCAACTCGATGCGTCTCTGCTTCGCGTCGAGCACCCCGGAACGGATCGACGAGGGTGTCCGACGTCTCACGGCCAGTCTTGAGAAGATGGCCGGGTGAGTCGTGAACCAGACCTGACCGCCGCCGAGACCGCGGTGCTCGGCTTCATCGACGAGGCCGCGATCATCTCGCTCACCTCGGCACTGGTCGAGGCGCCCAGCGAGAACCCGGGCGGTACCGAGGAAGCCGCGGTCGAAGTGCTCGAGAGTGCCTGCCGCGCGCTCGGTTTCGACGTCGTGACCCACGAAGTGGCACCGGGGCGGCCCAATCTCGTCGCCACCGTGCCTGCCGGCACCGGACCGGGACTGATGTTCCTCGGACATTCGGACGTGGTCCCGGCCGGTCCCGGTTGGTCAGCGGACCCGTACACGGTCCGCATCCGCGACGGCCGCATCTACGGCCGCGGTGCCACCGACATGAAAGGCGGACTCGCCGCCGTCGTCGCGGCGATGACCGCGCTGCGCCGGGCCGCCGAGGTCGGGGTCGAACTCTCCGGACCGGTCCGCCTGGTGTGCACCGTCGACGAGGAGGAACACGGGACCGGGGTGCGGGACTTCGTGGGCCGCCCCGCCGACCTCGAGTTCCGCGGCTGCGTGGTCGCCGAACCCACCGACATGCAGGTGGTTCGGGGTTGCCGCGGTGCGTCGTACATCGAGATCGAGGTGACCGGTCGCGCGGCTCATTCCGGACGTCCCACCGATGGTCGCAGCGCCATCGACGCCGCGGCCGCCGTCGTCGACATCATCCGCGCCGACGGTGGACGGCTGGCCGAGACGGCCGACGACCTGCTCGGTCACGGCACCTGGAATGTCGGCACCATCACAGGCGGACAGGGCATCTCGGTGGTGGCACCGGGTTGTTCGCTCGGCATCGACCGGCGCCTGATGCCCGATGAGGACCCGCATCGGATCGCCGACGATCTGCGAAGAGCGATCAGCGACAGAGGAATCGACACCGACGGCATCAGCGTCGACGTCCGGGTGACCATGGAGATGCCCGGTTTCGCGACGGAAGCCACGCACCCGCTCGTCACCACAGCGGTCGGTGCGGTCACCGATGCCGGGGCGGACACCTCGGTCGGCGGCTGGACTGCCGCCTGCGACGGTGGCTTCGTCAGCCGCGACCTCGGTGTCCCGTCGATCGTTCTCGGTCCGGGCAACATCAACACCGACGCCCACCAACCGGACGAGTCGGTGGCCATCGCCGACCTGGTCATCGCGGCGAGAGCCTACGCCCTCGCCGCGATGCGGCTGCTGGGCCCCTAGTTCACCTTCTGCTTCTGCAGCGCCGTGAAATCGTTCTCGAGACTGGGGATCTCGGTACCGCGCAGCGAGGCACCGGCGGTCTCCTTGAGGAAGCAAAGGGCGACCATGCCGATGGCGCAGGCACCCATCATGTAGACCGCGGGGAACAGGTTCCAGTCGGTGCTCTCGACCACCGCATCGTTGACCAGCGGCGCGGTTCCGCCGAATGCCGCGGTCGCGACGTTGTAGGAGATCGCGAAACCGGCATAGCGGACCTGGGTCGGGAACATCGCCGGGAAGGTGGCCGAGATGGTCGCCAGCTGGGGGATGTACAGCACACCCAGGATGACGAATGCCACGATGGCCCAGGCGAATCCCTGCCCCATCAGCCAGTAGAGCGGCAGCGCGAGGACGAACAGGCCGATCAGCGAACCCCACCACATGGGTTTGCGGCCGGTCGAGTCCGACCACCATCCGAAGAACGGGATCAGCAGCATCATCACGAGCTGGCCGATGAGGTTGACGACGCTGGCCGAGGTCTCGGACAGATCGATGGTGTTCTGCAGGTAGGTCGGCTGGTAGGCCAGCAGTGTGTAGTTGGCCACGTTGAGCGCGATCACCAGACCGAACATGGTGATGATCGGACGCCGGTAGTTGACCAGCAGATCCTTGAACCGGGTCCAGGCCGAGCCCTTGATCTCGTTGTCCTGCTCGAGTTCCTGGAACACCGGCGTGTCTTCCATCTGCGACCGCAGGTACAGCCCGATCAGGCCCATCGGCAGCGCGAGCAGGAACGGGATGCGCCATCCCCACTGATCCATCTGGCTGTCGGACAACGCCAATTGCAGCAGGAGGACGAAGAGTGTGCCGCCGCAGAAACCGGCCAGGGTGCCGAATTCGAGGAACGAGCCGTACTTTCCGCGCTTGTTGTCGGGCGCGTACTCGGCCATGAACGTTGCGGCACCACCGTATTCGCCGCCGGTCGAGAAACCCTGGATGACACGGAGCAGGATGAGCAGGACGGGCGCCCAGAACCCGATCGACGCATGCGTCGGCAACAGGCCGATCAGTGCGGTCGCGCCGGAGATGAGCAGGATCGTCATCGCCAGAACCGATTTGCGGCCGATGCGGTCGCCGATCGGTCCCCAGACCATACCGCCGAGGGGCCGCAAGACGAAGGAGATCGCGAAACCCAGCATGGTGCCGACGGTTCCGAACTCCCCCGGGAAAAACGCCTGCGTCAGGTAGACCGAGGCCGCGGCGTAGACGCCGTAGTCATACCACTCGGTCGCGTTGCCGATCGCCGAGGCGCCGATGGCCTTGCGGAGAAGTCTCTTGCCCTCTGGTGAGTTCGGGTCTGGTGCGAGCTGCTCGTAACTGTCTGCTGTCGTCGTGTCGCTCATCTGCGCTTCCTGAGTCGTGGGGCCGCTGAGGGTCGATCTCGTAGCTGCGATCGGTGGACCCGGGGCCGCGGGCGATCAGCCCCTCGCCACCTGCAGGTTCACGGCGTCCTCGCCGTTCCCGAGCAGGCGACGCAACCCGTCGGCCATGTGCTCGATCATCAGAGCATCGGCCGCCGCGGCGTCTCCCGCGGCAATGGCGTCCACCAACGCCTGGTGTTCGTCGATCCGGTCCTTTCCCGAGGAGTACGTCCCTCGCATGGCTCGCAGACACATTCGCGTCTCCACGAGGATCGTCTCGTGCAACCGCGAAAGTCGTTGACTTCCAGCATATTCCACCAAGGTCTGGTGAAAGGCCATGTCGGCCTCGGCCATCCCCGCACCGTTCGGCTCGTCGACGAAGACGCGCATCGCGTCGACCGCGCCGCCCAGTGCCTCCACCGCCTCCCGCTCGCGGTGCGCGATCACCTGTTGCACAGCAGCGCGTTCCACCGCAGTGCGGGCGACGTACATGTCCCGGATGTCGTCCTCTTCCATCGAGACGACGAACAAGCCGCGGTTACGGTGGCTGACCAGCAGTCCTTCCGCGGTCAGGCGCTGCATGGCCTCGCGCAGCGGACCACGACTGACGCCCAGATCGGCCGCCAGCCCCGACTCCGTCAACTGCGAGCCGGGTGCGAAGTCCCCGTTTGCGATCGCATCGTGCAACTTACGCGCGATGATCGCCGGTGTCGATTCCTGAACCAGCGGCGACAGCACCCGCCGACGTGGCGATTTGTCCTGTTTCGCCTGGTCGACGACGGTTCGATTCGTCCCCGGGTCCTGTGGACCCGGCGTCTTCGCCCCCACCTTCATGGTCACCGTCATTCCCTCTTTCTTACCGTGAATGGCGCGCGTAAGTCAGTGTTTCCCCGCGCGCGCCGCCCATCCAGACGTCATTGCAGGCTGCGGCGAAGTCGTCCAGACCCTCGATGATCGTGGCGAACACATTGCCCGGCACCCATCCGACGTCACCGTTGACCAGCAGATTGTTGCGGCCGTAGAACACTGCGAGGTCGATGAGGAGCCGGTGCTCGGCGGGGGCCGAGCCGAGCTCGTAGCCATACGCCGGGTTCTCGAGCACCCCGTCGAAGGTGAAGTAACACAGGTCGC
The DNA here is from genome assembly GCF_042668985.1 of Gordonia sp. NPDC057258. Lineage (NCBI taxonomy): Bacteria > Bacillati > Actinomycetota > Actinomycetes > Mycobacteriales > Gordoniaceae > Gordonia > Gordonia sp. NPDC057258. The sequence continues at coordinate 3,009 of NZ_JBHUXZ010000004.1, read as the reverse complement.
CCGGGATGGGCGTGATGGTGGTGTTCTCCATGCCCGGTTCGGTCGCGGAGAAGGCCGGCAGTAGAGTGTAGATCTCGTTGCGGGCGAACTTTCCGTGAAACACCTGACCGCCCAGCGGCAATGCGTCCCAGACCGCAGCTGCGGTGCGAGGCGCCTCGGCATCGAGCATCCGGGCGACCGCCGTGACCCCGCGCTTCTCCAATGTCACGGTGATGAACCGGTCATGTCGGGCCGCGGGGCCGGTTCGCTGTTCGTCGGTCACGCGCGGTCTCCCAACATCGTGAAGCCGGCGGCCGCCTCGTACGCTGCCGCGACGCGCAACACCGTCGCGTCGTGATGCCGAGCACCGACGAACTGCGCGCCGGTCGGCAGACCATCGGCGAATCCACTCGGCACGGTGATCGCCGGCTGACCGGTGAGATTGAACGGGTAGCTGTAGGGAGTCCAGGATGTCCAGTCGGGCGACCCCGCCCCGTCCGGGACGATACGACCGGCCTCGAATGCCACCGTCGGCATCGACGGCGTCAGCAGGACGTCGAATTCCTCATGGAGCAGGCTCATCTGGGTACCCATCTCCATCCGTAGCGCGGTTGCGCTGACGAAATCGGTCGCAGTGAAACCGGAATGCCGTTCCACCGCGTCGATCAGCAGCGGGTCCACGTGTTCGGCCGCGTGCGGTCCGAGCCCGCGGACGACGACGTCGGCACCCGCGAACCAGATGACGTGGTAGGCCCAGGCCGGGTCCTCCCATCCGAGATCGACCTTCTCCACGGTCGCCCCGAGCTGTTCCAGTACCGACGCCACCCGGTCGGTGTTGGCCTGTACGCCTGGGTCGTTGGTGCCGAAGCCGAGATCGGCGCTGTAGCCGACACGCAGATCGGCGAGGTCGCGAACGTCGGCGACCGCGGTGACCGCACTGGTTGTCGGCGACGGCAGTGCGGACCAGTCACGGGGATCGAACCCGCTCAGGACATCCAGCAGCGCAGCGCAATCCGACACCGTCCGCGTCATCGGACCGACGTGGGCCACCGGCGCGAACGGGCTCGGCGGATACATGGGCACCCGGCCGAGTGTCGGCTTGAACCCGACGACGCCGCAGTAGGCGGCCGGTATCCGGATGGAACCGCCACCATCGGTGCCGACCGACAGCGGACCCAAGCCGGCCGCGAGCGCCGCGGCACTGCCTCCGCTCGACCCGCCCGACGTACGCGAGGTGTCCCACGGATTGCGGGTGACGCCCGTGCGCGGACTGTCGGTGACGCCTTTCCATCCGAATTCCGGTGTGGTGACCTTTCCGAGCAGGACCGCACCAGCCTCACGCAGACGTGCCACCGCGGGAGCGTCGATGTCCCACACCATCTGATCGGGCTCGATCATCAGCGAGCCGCGCAACGTCGGCCATCCGGCGGTCAGCAACAGGTCCTTGATCGAGACCGGAACGCCGTCGAGCGGGCCACGGGGTGTCCCGGCGGCGAATCGCTCAGTGGACTCCCGGGCCTCGGCGCACGTGCGTTCGCGGTCGATGAGGCAGAACGCATTGATGGACGGATCGACGTCATCGATGGCGTCGAGCAGTTCCGCCGCCACCGAATCCGGCGTCAGCTCGCCGGTACGGTAGGCCTCGGCCAGTTCCGTGGCGCTGAGCCACCGCGTGGCGTCCGTCATGCGTCCCCTCGGAAGATTGGTAGATTGTTGACAATCTACCTTGGAGGTGTGGGCGTGACAACCACCGTCGCGATGCTCTATCCCGGCCACGCAGCCGAGGACGACTTCGAACTGATCGAGGCCGCGATCGGCGCTGTCGAGCCCCATTCCGAGGTCCGATTGCCGGTCGTGATCACCGAGGTGGACTCCGACGACCACACCGTCGAGGCCATGGCTGCGGTCGGCGAGCAGGACCGCCTCTTCAACGGCGTGCGGCGAGCGCAGGCCCACCACCCATCGGCGCTGATGTGGGCGTGCACCTCGGGCAGCTTCGTCTTCGGTTTCGACGGCGCCCGACGCCAGGCCGCCGATGTCGCCGGAAAGTCCGGCCGTCCGGCGTCGTCGACGTCACTGGCCTTCGTCGCGGCCTGCCGGCATCTCGGTCTGTCACGGGTCGCGGTCGCCGCCACCTATCCGGAACCACTGGCGAGCCGCTTCATCGGGTTTCTCGCCGACGCGGGTGTCGAGGTGGTGGTCCTGCGCGCCAACGACATCGGGACGGCGACCGAGGCAGGGATGTTCGACGGCGACGAATTGTTCGAGATGCTGTCGGCCGCCGATTCCACATCGGCACAGGCAATCCTGGTCCCCGACACCGCGTTACACACCGCGATGTGGGTCGTCGACCTCGAGGCCAAGTTCGGCAAATCCGTGCTGACCGCGAATCAGGTCACCGCGTGGGAGGGGCTCCGACTCACCGGGCTCACGGTCGACGCTCCCGGACTCGGGAGCTTGTTCACCTCTCCGCCCGGCCCACTCGCTGGTTGAGGGGTGTCCCTACCCGCTGGTTGAGGGTGTCCCTACCCGCTGGTTGAGCCGGCCCCGAGCGGAGCGAGGCGCCGTGTCGAAACCACTCACAGGTCTCGTCAGAGTGTGTCCCCTACCCCTTGGTTGAGGGATGCCCCCACCCGCTGGTTGAGGGGTGCCCCCACCCGCTGGTTGAGGGGCGTCCCCACCCGCTGGTTGAGCCGGCCCCGAGCGAAGCGAGGCGCCGAGTCGAAACCACCTGGTAACCAGGCAAACCCGTAAGGACCTCAGCCCTCAACCGACCAACCCGAAAGCGCCGCAGATGTGTACGTCGAGTCGATGTCGTCGCGGAGGCTAGCCAGGCAGGCTGGCGTGTCACGCTGGCAAGCCGAAATCCAGAGACAGTCCGGAATGACGCCGGCCTGATTGTCGGCAGTTGAGTTTCTCGGGTCACCAGGTGGTTTGAGGTTCCCCTGAAAAAGTGGACACGGTTAGCTTGTTTGCTGACTTGTGTGTGATCTGATTTCGAAGTCGATAGGTGAGACCATCCCTAGCGAG